>NZ_JBFAWW010000013.1:0-213709 GCF_040680495.1 Streptomyces sp. NPDC052036
GCCGGCACCCGCGCGGCGACCTCGCGGTAGGTGCCGTCCAGCAGCGCGGCCCGAGCCGCCAGGTGCTCCCCCGCCCCGGCGGGCAGGTTGAGCGAGGCGAGCACGGTGGGCTTGGCCTGCTCCCACGCTTCCCCGTGCTCAGCAGCCCGTAGAGGGTGTCCCACAGCCGCTGGTTCGCCGCCTCCCTCACCGCGGCCACCAGCCGGGCCAGCGTCGTCACCCCGGGCAGCAGCACCCGCCGCTCACGCAGCCACCCCGCCGCCGCGTCGAACAGCGCCTTCGGGCCCTCCCCGGTCGTCCACGCCCGCGCATCCACCCACGCCCGCAGCTCCGCCTCCGACTCGGCGAACTCCGTGTACTCCAGGACCCGCCGCAGCTCACGGACGTGATCAAGCCGGGTGTTCTCCCGCTCGCCGTACGCCTTCAACGCCGACGCGTCCGCGACGCCCAACTGCTCGGCGAGGTAGTCGACCACCCCCGCCGGCACGTCCGTCGGATCGTCCAGGAACACCCCAAGGAACCGCACCGTGGTCATCTGCACCGCGAACCCGAGCCGGTTGTGGGCCCGCCGCTTCGGCTCGATCAACGCCCGGTCCACGTCATCCAGGAAGAAGAACCGCTCCAACTCCGTACGGGACGGCGCCCCGTCGTACGCCGCATACTTCGCGGCTTGCTCATCCGTCAGAAACTCGACCGGCACCCCGGACCTCCAGACAGTCAGTGATCAACACGACTACCGAAGGCTCCGCCCCCGCCGAACCCCAGGTCAAAGCGCTCTCCAGCCCTCCAGAGGCTTAGCGCCGGTTTTCGTTCCGATGTTCCTCAACCCCCGATCCAGGCGGGCGCATCGCTGATGGCGTCCAGCATGTACTGCAGTGCGGGCCGCAGGCGCCTGGCGGGAGCGCGGCGGCGGGCCGCAGCGGGTGCGGGGGCACGGCGGGCGAGGTCGTACAGGTACTGGCGTTCGCCGTCGTCGAGGTGCAGGACACGCGCAAGTCCGGTGTCGATCGCGGGAAGCCCGAGCGGGGGCTGGGCATCGGCGCGGTGGGCGGATACACCGCCGGGGTCGCACCGCGGCCGGACGACCGGGCATAGCGGGACCTATCCGTTGGACCAGCCGCGTCGGCAGAGCACCAGCCGGTAGCTGTCGGGGTCCTCGATCGTGACGCCCCACTCGTTCCAGTACGGGTTGGGCGAGAGCACCCGTCTGCCGCCGTACTCCTCCAGCCGGGCGACCAGTTCGTCGGGGACCGGCTCGTCGAGGTAGAGGACGACGAGGTCCTCCTCGGTGGGTCGGGGTTCGACCGGTCGGCCGGCCTCGTGGACGAGTTCCAGGTGCCAGCCGGCCTCGGGCAGGCCGAGCATGAGCAGGTCGTGCTCACCCCGCTCCGGGCCCGCCTCGGCCCGGTACACCACCGACAGCCCGAGCCCCTCGGCCCAGAACCGCTCGGCCGCGGCCAGATCCCGGGAGGGACGGGCGATCCTGAGGTGACTGCGGGCGTCGAAGGGCACGACGGTTCTCCTCACGGGGATACGAACGGCGGGTCGCGGGGGTGGGCACCGCGAGCGGGCCCCTTCGTCAGCCTAGGAGCGCGGTGATCGCCGGGCCATCGGCCATGCGTCCTGCGTCGCAGGGCGTAGGACCACGTCAGCCGCCCGGTACCGGCCCTGCGACGCTCGCGTCGAGGAGGGGCCCCAGTTCCCTTACGACGGTCGTCAGGGCGCGTACGTCCCGTTCGGTCCGGGCGATCAGGAGGGCCCCTTCCAGCGCGCTGATCATGAGCGTGGCGAGCGGCTCGGTCCGGTCCGCCGGGACGCCCATGTCCGCGAGGGCGTCGGCCACCGGGCGGATCCAGCGGGCGAACGCCGCCGCGGCCGCCGTCCGTGTGGAGTCGGCGGTCTGAGCGCAGTCCACGGCCGCCGCGGCGACGGGGCAGCCCCCCGCGAACCCCGACGACGCGTACTCCTCCGTCCACTGCCGCACCATCGCGGCGAACAGCGCGCTCGGCGTCGGCTCGGGCAACTGGGCGAGGAAGCGCCCGACTCGCCCGGCCGCGTACCGGCCCGCCCAGTCCACGGCCTCGTTGACGAGCTGCTCCTTGCCGCCGGGGAAGTAGTGCTGGAGCGAGCCGCGCGGAGCCCCCGCATGGGCGGCGACGTCGCGCATACCGGTCGCCGTGACGCCGTCGCGCCGGATCAACTGGGCCGCGCTGAAGACCATCCGCTCCCGCGGCCCGCGCTCGGACGCCGCCATCGTCGACCTCCCGGGCTGGACACCGTGTTTCCCGCTCACCCTATGACCGGCGTCATAAACCTGGCTACTATGACCGCCGTCATAGGCCGGGGGTCCGGAGCGGAAGGCGGTCCATCGTGTACATCGGCTTCATCGGTCTCGGGGTCATGGGGCAGCCCATGGCGCTGCGCCTGGCTCGGTCCGGCACTCCCCTGGTGGTGTGGAACCGCACCCCCGCGCGCACCGAGCCGCTGCGCGTGGCCGGAGCCGAGGTGGCGGCGGGCCCCGACGAGGTGTTCGCGCGGGCGGAGGTCGTGATCCTCATGCTCGCCGACGACCTCGCGATCGACACCACCCTGGGCCGCGGCACCCCGGACTTCGCCGCGCGCGTCGCCGACCGCGTCGTCGTGCACATGGGCACGACCTCGCCCGGGTACTCACGGGACCTGGAGGCCGAGGTACGGGCCGCGGGCGGGCGCTATGTGGAGGCGCCCGTCTCCGGGTCGCGGGTCCCGGCGGAGAACGGGCAGCTGGTGGCGATGCTGGCCGGGGACACGGCGGCGGTGGACGTCGTACGGCCGCTGCTCGCGCCCATGTGCCGCGAGACGTTCCTCTGCGGCGCGGCGCCGAACGCCCTGGTGATGAAGCTGTCGGTCAATCTGTTCCTGATCACCCTCGTGACCGGTCTGTCGGAGGCCTATCACTTCGCCGACCGGCACGGTCTGGACCGCAAGCTCTTCCTGGACGTCCTGGACGCGGGGCCCATGGCCAGCGCGGTCTCCCGGATGAAGGCGCCCAAGCTGCTGGCCCGCGACTTCGCCGTGCAGGCGGCGGCCCATGACGTCCTGAAGAACAACCGGCTGGTCGCCGAGGCCGCCCGTGCGGCCGGACTCGCCTCACCGCTCCTCGACGTCTGCCACACCCTGTTCGACGAGACCGTGACGCTGGGGCACGGGTCCGAGGACATGGTGGCCGTCCTGCGGGCGATCGAGGCCCGCACCGAGGACGGTTCCCTCGGATCCGGGCCCCTGGGCGGCGGCCTGGACAGTTCCGTCTAGTGCTGTGGCCGGAGAGGTCTGCCGGGAAGCTCGCGGCGTCCGGTACTGGGGGTGCCCCCACGCCTTTCCGGCAGTGGGGGAGCATCGCAAGGCGGAGCGCCGCCCGCGTACTGGATGTACGCGGGTGATTGCGACAACGCGGCGAGGCGCCGTGCCTGGGGGCACCTCCCAGCCACCAGGCGGGGGGAGCCGCGAGCCGGTGAACCTTTCCGGTCGCAGCACTAGCTTCGGGGAATGCCGTAGGCCCGCTCGACGCGCAGTCGCAGGACCAGGCGGCGGTCGCGGACCATGGCGGCGCGGTAGTCGTCCCAGTCGGGGTGCTCGCCGACGACGTCGCGGTAGAGCCGTACCAGCTCCTCCACCGTCCGGTCGTACGGGTCCAGCGCGACCGGCGACAGCTCGGCGGTGCCCTCGGCGACCGTGTACGCCCACCGGTCGGGGCTGGTCACGTGGTACGAGGCCCGGGGGTCCCGGCGCAGATTGCGGGTCTTGACGCGGTCGTCCGTGAGCGAGACCCGGATGATGTGTTCCTCGGGATCGTAGGCGTGGCTGACGTTCGACAGCTGGGGCCGGCCGTCGCGCTTGAGGGTGACCAGCACCCCGCCGTGACCTTCGGAGAGCAGCGCGAGCAGCGCGTTCTGCGTGGCGTCCTGAGTCATACCCGCGTCAACCGCCCCGACCGAGCGGCGCATTCCCCGGTGCACACCCCGCCGTGATCCGGATCGCAGCGGCCCGGGGATCGGTCCGGATCCGCGTAGGGCCGTGACATGTTGGAGCCGGAAACCCGGGACGGCACCGGGACGGACCGGAGGAGAACGATGGGACAGCTGCGTCAAGAGGTGGAGCCGGGAGAGGTCGGTCTCGACCCGAAGGCGCTGGCCCGCCTCGACCAGCACTTCGCGCACCAGGTCGACGCCGGGAGGCTGCCCGGCTTCCTGGTGGCCGTCTCACGGCACGGCCGCACGGCGCACCTCACCCTGTACGGGCACCGCGATGTGCGGGAGGGGCTCCCGGTCGAGACGGACACGCTGTGGCGGATGTACTCGATGACCAAGCCGGTCACCTCGGTCGCCGCGCTGATCCTCATGGAGGAGGGCCGTTTCGGGCTCGACACGCCCGTCGCGGACTTCCTGCCGGCCTTCGCCGAGCCGCGGGTCCACGTCGACGGCTCCGGCGCGGATCTGCGGACCCGCCCGGCCGAGCGGCCCATCCTGGTCCGCCATCTGCTCACCCACACGGCGGGGCTGACGTTCGGCTTCTACCACGCGCATCCCGTGGACGCCCTGTACCGGGAGGCGGGCATCGAGTCGTCCGTGGTGCCCGGCACGGATCTCGCCGAGACCTGTGAGGCATACGCCCGACTGCCCCTGCAGTTCGAGCCGGGCACCCAGTGGAACTACTCGGTGGCGACCAATGTGCTCGGCCGGCTCGTGGAGGTGGCCTCGGGCCGGGACCTGGCCGCCTTTCTGACGGAGCGGGTCTTCGCCCCGCTGGGCATGGTGGACGCGGGCCTGTGGGTCACCGAGGAGCAGGCGCCACGGCTCGCGGAGCTGTACGGCGAGACGCAGCAGGGCGGGATCACCCCGGTGCCGGGCCTGCCCGTGCACGGCCGGCCGCGGCTGCTCTCCGGCAGCGGTGGCATGGTCGCGTCGGCACACGACTACCACCGTTTCATGGAGTTCCTCCGCCGCCGCGGTGAACTGGACGGCACCCGTCTGCTGAGCGCCGAGACGGTCGCCGCGATGACCTCCAACCATCTCCCCGATGGCGCCGACCTGCACTCCTACGGCAGTCCGGTGCATCGCGAACCCGGCAAGTCGGGCCTCGGGTTCGGGCTCGGCGTCTCCGTCGTCACGGATCCCGCGGCCACCCGGTCGCCCACGGTCCGGGGCTCGTTCGGCTGGAGCGGGGTGGCCACCACGACGTTCTGGGTCGACACGGAGCACGACCTGACGGTCCAGTTCCTGACCCAGCTGCGCCCGACGGGCTCGCACACGGTCTACCCGGAGCTGAAGCGGCTGGTGCACGAGGCGTTGACGGACTGACCGCGCTCGGCGCCCGCCCGGCCGAGTCGAGGGGCGGCGATCCGGCCGCCCCTCCCCCGGGGCTTGACGCCCCGCTGCTCACGCGCTGGTCGTCAGGCTGAACTCCAGCCCCTCCCCGGCCAGTTCCGCGAGCCACTCCTCGGACCGCCGGGCCGTCTCGGCCGCCCGGTTGAGCCCCGCCGGCAGGGCGTCGGCGAGGACCTGGCGCACGCCCAGGGCCAGCGGGCGGGAGACACAGCGAGCCATCGCGCTCTCCTCCTTCGTCCCCTCAAGGTCCAGCAGGTAGCGGCCCGACCAGGTCACGCGCGAGCCGGCCCGTACCTCCAGGGACACGGCGAGGACGACCCGGTCGCGGTCCTCGTCCGTCGTGGGGTAGGTGGCAGCGAGTTCGCCGGCCAGGGCCGCGATCGCCGCGTCGTCGCCCGCCTTCAGCTCCTCGAACACCCGGTCCCAGGCGCGCAGCCAGCCGTCCAGGCGCAGGGTGCCGCGGACGAAGGTCACCGGCTTCCAGGCGGGCGGCAGACCGTACTGGGCGACGAAGGGCACGCTGTCGCGGTTCGGGTAGACCTCGAAGGTCTCGCCGTCGATGACATGGGGGCGGGTCGCCTCCCAGGGCCGGGCCGCGGTGGTCTCGGCGCCGTCCTCGATATAACGCGCCGGTGAGCGCAGCGCGTTGAGGACGCCGACGGGCGCCCAGCTGAAGCGGTACCGGAAGTCGTTCGGGACCGCCGGGATGCCGCCGCAGTACGAGGTGAGGCTCACCTCCGCGGGGGTGCCGGGGCCGATCTCCTCCTGGGCGCGGGCGATCAGGCTGTGCGCGAAGAGGTGGTCGATGCCCGGGTCCAGGCCCGCCTCGGTCAGCACCACGAGCCCGGCCGCGGCGGCCTCGGGCACCAGGTCGAGGACCGCGTCGGAGACATAGCTGGAGCAGGCGAAGTGGGCCCGCCGTTCGACGCAGACCCGTAGCAGGGCCGCGTGTTCGGGTGCCGGGAGCATGGAGACGACCACATCGCCCGGCGTCAGCTCCGCCGCCAGCGCGGGCAGGGTGAACGCACGCGGTTCGGCACGTCCCGCGAGGCCCAGCCCGGCCAGGGCCTGCGCGGCGCGCTCCTCGGTCCGGTGCCACAGCCGGACCCGTGCGGCGGTGTCGCAGACCGCCGCGAGCCCGCTGCCCGTGGACAGGCCCGCGCCGATCCAGTGCACCGTGCCGCTTGCCGGGACAGCTGCCTCCATGGGTTCAGACATCGATCGACTCCCCTTCCCCGGACCGGAGTCCCCGGACCGCCGTGTCGAAACGTTCCCGGCAGCGCCCCCAGGCGCCGCCCACCTCGAAGTCCGCCAGCAGCGGGGTCAGCGCCGCCGAGAAGTCCGTGCTCGCCTCCAGTGGCAGCAGGGACGGCAGGTTGTCGATCGCGATGAGGTCGAGGACGGGCTCCTCGCGCAGCCTGCGTACCGGGTGCTCCCAGTCGGTCGGGGTGTCGTAGACGGGCAGGAGGTTCAGCGGCGACCCCACGTCGGCCGTCACGTCGCACACGGTGCGCAGCCCGCGGCCGGGTTCGTCGAGGTCCTTGTCCGTCAGGAACGGGGGCACCGGGCTCGTGGTGAGCACGGTGTTGACCATCAGCTCGTGGTCCAGCAGGGCCGGGCGGTCCAGATCGCGGGTCTCGGCCAGGTCCCAGCAGGTGGGGTCGACCCCGGCCGCCGCCAGGGCGGTCCTCGCGCCGCGCCCGCTGCGCCCCAGCGCGCCGATCACCAGGGCCCGCGCCTCGCCCGCGACCGCGCGCAGCCGCTCGTCCAGTTCCTCCTTCGAGGTGGGCCGCAGCGGGGCGGTCAGCCGGTCGCGATGGTGCAGCAGGGTGAGCGCGGCGCCCACGTAACCGGCCCAGAACCCGAACGCCACAAGCCGGCGCCCGGTGTCGTCCACCAAGTACTCCAGGTCGAGCAGTGTTCCGCCGCCCGCGCGAAAGCGGCGCAGCAGGGCCGCGGCGCCGGGCTGGCCCTTGTAGGCGTGCCCGAAGAAGACATGCCGATGGATCAGTTCCGACGGCTGGTCAGGAAGTTCCTTGAGGCCGAGGATCACCGCGTCCCGCGGCGCCGTCACCCAGGACCCGGGCGCGGCGAGGCGGCAGCCCACCGCCTCGTACTGCCCGGCCGGGAAGACCCGCTGCGGTGAGTCCTCGATCGTGACGGTCACTCCCGCGTCGATGAGCCGTCGGGCGTCGGACGGTACGAGGGGGGTGCGTCGCTCGGTGGTGCGGGTCTCGTGGCGGAGCCACAGATGGAGTGCGGTCATACGAGGTTGACCTCCGGGCGCGGGGCGTCGGCGGCGAACCGATCGACGCTCAGGGGGCTGATGTCGACGAAGGGTACGCGGCCGAGGTAGAGATCCCTCAGGACCTCGCCGACGGCCGGCCCCTGGAGGAAGCCATGGCCGGAGAACCCGGTGGCGTAGAGGAAGCGGGAGGGTGAACTCGCCTCGCCGATCAGCGCGTTGTGGTCGGGGGTGATCTCGTACAGGCCCGCCCAGCCGCCGGTGCGGCGCAGGTCGAGCAGCGCGGGCGCCCGCTGCTCCATCGCCGCGCACAACCCCGGGATCCAGCGGTCGTGGGTCTCGGTGGCGAAGCCGGGCCGCTCGTCGGGGTCGGACATGCCGACGAGGAGTCCCGGGCCCTCGGTGTGGAAGTAGAAGCTGGTGGTGAAGTCGATGGTCATGGGCAGTCCGGGCGGCAGGTCCGGTACGGCCTCGGTGACGGCGATCTGCCGGCGCAGTGGCTCCACCGGCAGCTCCACGCCCGCCATGGCGCCGACGGCCCGTGACCAGGCGCCCGCCGCGCAGATCACGGTGTCGGTCTCGATACGGCCCCGCTCGGTGACCACGGCGGTGATGGTGTCGCCGTGCAGTTCGATGCCGGTGGCCGCGCAGTGCCGCAGGATCCTCGCGCCGTGCCGGCGGGCCCCCGCCGCATAGCCGTGCACCACCGACTCGGGGGTGCAGTGCCCGTCGTCGGGCGAGTACGCGGCGGCCAGCAGCCCGTCCGTGGTGATGACCGGCGACAGCCGCCGCGCCTCGGCCGGGTCGATCATGCGGCTCGGCACACCGAGGGAGTTCTGCAGCCGCACCCCGGCCTCGAAGGAGGCGACCTGCTCGGGGGTGGAGAGCAGGAACAGATAGCCGACCCGGTGGAGCCCGATGTCCTGCCCCGGTTCCTCGGCGAACCGGGCGAACGCCTCCAGGCTGCGCGCCCCGAGCCGGATGTTGAGTTCGTCGGAGAACTGCGCCCGTACGCCGCCGGCGGCCCGGGAGGTGGAGCCGGCGGCGAGTTCGTCGCGCTCGACCAGGACGACGTCGGGGACACCCGCGCGGGCCAGATGGTAGGCGGTGCTGGTGCCCATCACTCCGCCGCCGATGACGACGACACGCGCACGCAGGGTCATCGGCGGGACTCCTTCTCACGGGCGGCGTCGATCACGGCCCAGGCCGCCGCCGCGTCCTGGACGCCCACCCCGACGCTGAGGTGGAGCACGATGTCGTCGGTGCTCCTGCGCGCCTCCAGCCGGCCGGTGACCACACCGCCCAGCGGGATCAGATCCTCCGGGGCGAGCAGCCGGTCGCGCAGCGCGGACACGACCGGACCCGCGTGGTTCCGGGCCGTGTCCGGGTCGTCCACGACCACGGCCGCGGCCCGCCGTACCGTCTCGGGATCGACCTCGCTGCGCGTGGGCTCGAAGGACCCGACGCTGACGACCGTGCATCCGGGGGTGAGCCAGGCGCCGCGCAGGACGGGGGTGCGGCTGAGGGTGCAGACGGCGACCATGGGCAGCCCGGTCACGGCCTCGTGCGCCGTGTCGACCGCCTTGACGGGGATGCCGAGTTCGGCGGCGAGGGCGCGGGCGGCCCCGGCGCGCCGGTCCGGCGTGGGGCTCCAGATGCGCACGGAGCGCAGCGGGCGTACCCGGGCGACGGCCCGTGCGTGGGCGAGCGCCTGCGTGCCGGCGCCGAGCAGGCCGAGTTCCGTGCTGTCGGCGGTGGCCAGGACATCGAAGGCCACGGCGCCGGCGGCGGCGGTGCGCAGGGTGGTCACCGCGGTGCCGTCCAGGATGGCGACCAACTGTCCCGTCACCGGGTCGAGGGCGTTGATCACCGCATGGACCGTCGGCAGCCCGGCGGCCGCGTTGCCCGGGTTCACACTGCCGAACTTGGCGACGGGCCCGGTGTCCGCGGAGAGGCGGGCGACGTAGGCGAAGACGACGCCGTCGTCGTGGCGGCTGGGGTGCATGATCTTGCCGGGGAGTTCGGCGGTGCCGTCCCCGAGCGCGCTGAAGGCCGCGCGCTGGCAGCGGATCGCCCGGTCGGTGTCCAGCAGTTGATGGATCTGCTCGCTGCTCAGGCGTAAGACGTCGTCGGTCATTCCTTGATTGTTTCCGGGATCCGCGCCGACGTCACCAGGGCGTCAGGATCGGTGGCCCACCGGGGTGCCGGGTGGGCCACCGCAGGTGCAGACTGCGCCGCCCGGTGTGCGGGCGCGGCGGCCGGCGCCGGGCGGCCGCCGCGCACCCGCTCACGAGGAGTGCACCACCGCGTCGAGGTGCGGCAGGTAGTGGTCGAGCCGTTCCCGCTTGGTGCGCAGATACGTGATGTTGTTCTCGCACGGCGGTATCAGCAGCGACACCTGCTCGTCGATCTTGATGCCGTGCTTGAGGAGCGCCTCCCGCTTGCGCGGGTTGTTGGAGAGGAGCCGCACGGACCGGACACCGAGGTCGTGCAGGATCTCCGCCGCGACCCGGTAGTCCCGCGCGTCCACCGGCAGACCGAGAGCGAGGTTCGCCTCCACCGTGTCCAGGCCCTCCGCCTGTAGCTTCATCGCGCGCAGTTTGGCGAGCAGGCCGATCCCGCGACCCTCGTGGCCGCGCAGATAGACGAGGATGCCGCGTCCGGCGGCCACGATCTCGCGCAGCGCGGTGGAGAGTTGGGGCCCGCACTCGCAGTGCGTCGAGCCGAAGGCGTCCCCCGTCAGGCACTCCGAATGGAGGCGGACGAGCATGCCCTCTTCCTTGATGTCGCCGTACACCAGGGCGACTTGTTCGTCACCGCGGTCGTGATCGAGGTAGCCGACGGCCTGGAAATCACCGTACTTGGTCGGCAGGGGGGCATTCACGACGCGGGTGACCCCGGAGGAGGGACCATTCACCACTCGGGGGACTCCCGAGAGGTGGGCATTGCCGCCGAGCACCCCATCGATGTCTGTCATGATCTATTCCTATCTGTAAGCGCAGGCGGTACGAGACGAAAGGCCGTGGAACCATGAGCGGTTCGGGGAATACGGGAACTTCTGGGATGCGGTCGGCGGATGACGCGGGTGTTGCCGGGCGGACGCCGGGGCGCGGCGCGGATGTGCTGCCGTCGGACACCTCGCGGGACGTACGGGTCCGGGCGGAGGGTGTGAGCCGCCAGGTCGCCGTGCTTCCCGTGGGCAGCTTCGAACAGCACGGTCCCTATCTGCCGCTGGCGACGGACACGCTGGTCGCGTGTGCGATCGCGCGCGAGGTCGCCGCCGCATATCCGGTTCACCTCCTTCCTCCGGTGACGATCTCCTGTTCGCACGAGCACGCGGACTGGCCGGGAACCGTGAGCATTTCCTCGGTCACCCTCCACGCGGTGGTACGGGACATCGCCGCATCGCTGCGCCGCTCGGGCGTCGAGGCCCTGGTTCTGGTCAACGGCCACGGCGGGAATTACGTCCTCGGCAATGTCGTCCAGGAATCCGCGGACAGCGGTGTCCGGATGGCGCTTTTCCCGGCCCCGGAGGACTGGGAAGCGGCCCGGGAACGGGCCGGTGTGCGCACCTCGTTGCTCAGCGACATGCATGCCGGGGAAATCGAGACCTCCATTCTTCTGCACTGCCGTCCCGAATTGGTCAGGCCCGGTTACGAGACGACGGATTTCATCGCCGACGACCGCAGGCATCTCCTTACCCTCGGCATGTCGGCCTATACGGAATCCGGTGTCATCGGGCGTCCTTCGCTGGGTTCCGCCGAGAAGGGGAAGCACTTGCTCGCGGCGCTCGCCGACTCCTTCGCGCCGTACTTCTCCTTGGTCGCCTCGGAGGAGTCCGCCGCGAGCGGCCTGACCGGAGCCACGGCTCCCGAGGGCACGCAGCGATCCTGACGCCGCGTCAGCAACGAGCGCCGCGACCCGGGGGGTGAGCGCGGATAGGGAGCGTAGGGCACAAGGGCACGGAGCGCGTGGGGGGAACGCTCCGGGCCCCGTGCGGGGGGCTCCTTCGACGCCTCCGACGGGCCCACCACGTCGGCGGACTCGGCCGGCTCCACCGGCTCGGCCCTCCCGGCGGACTCCGCGTTCGTCGTCGCGCGCGGGCTCCGCAGTCCCGCGTACCACCGGGCGAGGAGTACGACGATCCCGGGCAGGCTCGCGACGAAGCTGAGGACGCCGTACACCACCGCGACGCCGAGCCCCATGTTCGCGCCGAGGCCCGCCGCGCCGAACGCCCAGGCGGTGACGCCCTCGCGGGGGCCCCAGCCGCCCACGTTCAGCGGCAGCCCCATGGCGATGAGGGCGAGCAGGGCCAGGGGCAGCAGCGTGGCCGGGGACGCGTGCGACCCGGCGGCGCGCGCGGCCACGAGGAACATCAGCAGATGCCCGGCGAGCACGACCACCGACGAGAGCAGCACCGCGGGCCAACTGCCCCGGGCCAGCAGCGCGGTCCGCGCCTCGGCGAGCGTGGCCCTGAGCGCGCGGGACCGCGGCGAGGGCCGGCCCGCCCGGCCCATCCGGCCCATCCGCGACGCCGCCACCACGGCGAGCACACCGAGGGTCGCGAGCGCCGACAGCGCGACCCCATGGCGAGCCTGCGTGAGCACCGGCGAGGGGAACGTGAGCAGAACCGGCACACCGACCGCCACAAGGGCCACCTGGCCGGCGGTGCGCTCCAGGACCACGGCGCGCACACCGCGGCCGACGTCCCCGGCGCTCTGCCCGTGCCGCACCGCGCGGTGCACATCGCCGAGCACACCGCCGGGGAGCGCCGCGTTGAGGAACAGCGCGCGGTAGTAGTCGGCGACGGCGGCGCCGAGCGGCAGCCGGATGTCCAGGGCGCGGGCGACACGGCACCAGCGCCAGGCGCTGAACACGGTGGTCAGCACGCCGATCCCGAGCCCCACGAGCAGGGTCGGGACGTCGATCCGCCGCAGCCCGTCGAGGAACACGCCGGTGCCGAGCCGCCACAGGAGCACGCCGAGGATGGCGGCCCCCGCGACCGTGCCGAGATGCGTGCGCAGGGCGCGCGGGAGGGAGCGGCGACGCGCCGACGGCGTCTCGTCCGCGCCCGCCGGGCCGTCACCGGGCACGGCGGGCGCGGCGTCCTGGAGAAGGACCGCGGTGGCCGAGCCCTCCCGGACCCCCTCCCCCGTCCGCCCCGGGGCGAGCGTCCGCGCCGTCATCCCGCCCCTCCCACCGGCCGCGGCAGGACCAGGATGTCGCTGTGGTGCACGACCACGTCCAGCCGGCCCGCCGCGCAGTCGGCCAGACGGTCCTGGAGATACGTCTCCGCACGGTCCGCGATGTCCGGCCGCTGCTCCACGGCCGCACCGACCCAGCCGCGCAGCCATTCCCCGGTCAGTTCCGCCTGCTCGGCACCGAGCCGCCACGGGCTCGGCTGCACGCGTACGCTCGCGCCCAGCCGCTCGAAGACCTCGCAGGCCGCACGGACCGCGTCCGGGCCGAGGAGGTCGCCACGGCGCTGGTGGGCGTCGAAGGCGTCGGCGATCTCCTGGTCCATGGGGTGCGCGGGGGCCAGTTCCACGCGTCCGACGACGGACAGGGTGAGCAGCGCCGGGCAGCCGGCGCCGACGCAGGCCGCGGCGAACGTCTCCAACTCGTCGGCGGTGAGGACGTCGAGCAGCGCGGAGGCGGTCACCAGCGAGGCTCCCGCCAGGGCGTCCGGGGTGAGCCGGCCGATGTCGCCGCGCTGGGTGGTGACGGTGACGCGGCTGCCGTCGGCGGCCGACTTGGGGGCGCCGACCGTGGCGAAGTGCAGCAGATACGGGTCCCGGTCGTGCAGGATCCAGTGCTGGGCGCCGTCGAGGAGGGGGGCGAGCCAGCGGCCCATCGAACCGGTGCCGCAGCCCAGGTCGTGCACCACCAGGTCGGTGGCGCGCCCGGACCGGTGGGCGAGCCGGATCCGCAGCGGGTCGAGCAGTTCGTGCGCCCGGGCCGCCGCGTCCGCGGGTTCGCGCAGCTGCAGCCACTGCGGGGCGTACCGGGGGACTTCGGGCTCGGTGCCGCCGGGTGACGGTATCCCGGAGAGGGCGGCGGGCTCGGCGGCCGTCGGGTGCGCCTGGGGTCCGGGGGGAGTCGTACTCATGCTCATGCCGCCCTCCGGGGTTCGTGGCGCAGCTTGGCAAGGACGCCCGCCAGGCTGCGGGCCGTGGTGGCCCATCCGTCCAGTGCGGCCCGGCGGCCGCGTGCGGCGGCCTTCAGCCGGCGCCGTACGTCCGCCTCGCCGAACCAGCCCCGCAGCTCCGCTGCCAGCGCGGCGGGGTCCTCCGGCGGTACGAGGATGCCGGGCACCCCGCCGTCGGGTGCGCGTCCGACCGCCTCCGGCAGCCCGCCGACGTCGGTGGCGAGGACCGGGATGCCGCGGGCGAGCGCCTCGGTGACGGCCATGCCGTACGTCTCCGCGTACGAGGTCAGGACCATGAGGTCGGCTGCGGCGTAGCTGGCGTCGAGCGCGGCGCCGGACTGCGGTCCGACGAGGTGCAGCCGGTCGCCGAGACCGTGGGCGTCGACGAGGTCGCGCAGCCGGGCGACGTACTCGGGGTCGTTGCCGAGCCCGCCGACGCAGTGGCAGCTCCACGGCAGGTCCTTGACGGTGGCGAGGGCCTCGATCAGCCGGTGCTGGCCCTTGCGCGGGGTGACCGCGGCGACGCACAGCAGCCGTGAGACGCCGTCGGTGCCGGGGGCCAGGGGCGCGATGTCGGCGCCGGGCGCGGCGGCGTGGACGCGTTCGGGGGCGAGTCCGTGGTGGGAGACGAGCCGGCGCACGGCCCAGTCGCTGGTGGCGACGACAGCGGACACCGCCCGCAGGGTGGCGCGCTCCTTGGCGTCGAGTTCGGCCGTGGTCGCCGGGTCGAGGCCCGTCTCGTCCCCGAGCGGCAGATGCACGAGGACGGCGAGGCAGAGGCGTTCGGCCTCGGGGGTGATGATCTCGGGGACACCGCAGGCGACCAGGCCGTCCAGCAGGACGACCGTGCCGTCGGGCAGGTCCCGCAGCGTACGGGCGAGTTCCGCGCGGGCGGCGGCCCCGGGCCGGGGCCAGGTGCCGTCGACGGTGTGCTGCTGGACCTGCCAGCCGAAGCCGGGCAGGTCCAGACAGATGCGGCGGTCGTAGGCGTTGCCGCCGCTGGGGGTGGCCGGGTCGTCGACGCCGCCCGGCATGACGAAGTGCACGGTGCGCAGGGACATGGGGATGATGTCGGCGTTCTTCAGGGCCGTGTTCTGCACGGGCACGTAGTTCAACCGGCTCTGGGGCGTGCGGCCGCGGGAGTCCGGGGACGCGTGGTCGATGGTCGTGTCCGTCACAGGGCACGCTCGTAACTCGCCCAGGCGATGTGCGACTCGTGCAGCGTGACGGTGAGGGCGGCGATGCCCCGGGCGTTCTCGCCCAGCGCTCCCTTGTGGATCCGCTCGGCGAGACGGTCCGCGATCACCTTGGCCAGGAACTCCGTCGAGGTGTTGGTGTGCGCGAAGTCGGGCTCGTTGTCGAGGTTGCGATAGTTGAGCTCGCTCACCACAGCGCCCAGCTCCTGCGTGGCCAGTCCGATGTCGACGACGATGTTGTCGTCGTCCAGCTCGGCGCGGCGGAACGTTGCGTCCACGAGGAACGTCGCCCCGTGCAGGCGCTGCGCGGGTCCGAAGACCTCGCCACGGAAGCTGTGGGCGATCATCAGGTGATCGCGGACGGTGATGCTGAACAACGGACGACCCTCCAGGTGCGGTGCGTCTGGCCCCCTGTCGGGGCATGTTGTGTAGTACGGCCGGCTCCGGCGCGTTGTTCAGCTGCCCGTTCTCCTTGTTGCAAGGTTTTCTGCGAATTCCCAGAGGGTTTCCCAGGAGTCCGGACAACTCGGGCTGCGGGGCCGGGACTCGGCGGTGCGGACGGCTCAGCCGACGGGGTAGCGGATGCGGTGGCACAGCCCCTTGAGATCGCCGTGCGCGAGGCGCGGCAGCACGTCGGGGAGCTCGTCGAAGGCGGACTCGCCGGTGACGAGCGCGTCGAAGGCGGGGTCGGCGAGCAGCCGCAGGGCGAGGGCCATCCGGTCGCCGTAGGTGCGTCCGGAGCGGGCGCGCGGCGAGACGGTGCCGACCTGGCTGCTGCGCAGGGTGAGACGGCGCGAGTGGAACGCCTCGCCGAGCGGCAGGGTCACCCGCCGGTCGCCGTACCAACTGAGTTCGACGACGGTGCCCTCCGGGGCGAGCAGTTCCAGGGACCGTACGAGACCCTGCTCGGTCGCGCTGGCGTGGACGACGAGATCGCACTCCCCGAGCGCGTCCTCGGGCAGCGCGAAGTCCACCCCGAGCGCGCGGGCGGTCTCGGCGCGGGCGGGATCGGCGTCCACGAGCTGGACGCGGACCCCGGGATGGCGCACGAGGAGGGCGGCGACGGAGCAGCCGACCATGCCGCCGCCGACCACGGCGATCCGGTCCCCGACGAGGGGACCGGCGTCCCAGACGGCGTTGACGGCGGTCTCCACGGTGCCGGCGAGGACGGCCCGGTGGGCGGGCACGGCGTCCGGTACGACGGTGACGGCCGAGGCCGGGACCACATACCGGCTCTGGTGCGGATACAGGCAGAAGACGGTACGTCCGACCAGGTCACCGGGCCCGTACTCCACCTGTCCGACGCTCAGATAGCCATACTTCACGGGGGCCGGGAAGTCGCCCTCCTGGAAGGGAGCACGCATGGCGGCATGCTGGCTCTCCGGCACACCGCCGCGGAAGACGAGGGTCTCGGTGCCGCGGCTGACGCCCGAGTACAGCGCGCGCACGAGCACATCGCCGTCACCGGGCTCCGGAAGCTCGACGTCGCGCACCTCCCCGTGGCCCGGCGAACGCAGCCAGAAGGCCCGAGCTGTGAGATCCATATGCGTCCTCCTGAACGATCGGCCGACTCTTCACGTACCGCAACTACGAGAAGTCGCGCACAACGTACGCGGCGAAGATCGAATCTGTCACTTGGCCGGAGGGTGAGCGGTGGCCCTGAACCACATGTACGACGCGAGGCTGTTGCAGCAGGAGACGACCGTAGGGGCGGGCGTGCAGGTGCTGCTGCTGACCTTGCTGGGCACGGCGATCGGGATGGGCCCGGCCGGTTGGCTGACGGGCCTCGCGTTCGCACTCGCCACCTGGGCCGTCCTCACCCGCGCCGTGCTCCGCTCCCGGCTGCGCTCCTTCGGTCCGGCCAACCGGGTGACGCTCGGCCGAGCCACGCTGGTCGGCGGTGTCACGGCGCTGGTGGCGGACTCCTTCGAGAGCTCACCACCGGTGACGGTGCTCGTGGCACTGACCGCGGTGGCGCTGATCCTGGACGGCGTGGACGGCAAGGTGGCCCGCCGCACCGGCACGTCGACCGCGCTGGGCGCGCGCTTCGACATGGAGGTCGACGCGTTCCTGATCCTGGTGCTGAGCGTCTATGTGTCGATGTCGCTGGGCCCGTGGGTGCTGCTGATCGGCGGGATGCGGTACGTGTTCGTGGCGGCGGCCCGGGTGCTGCCGTGGCTGAACGGCGAGCTGCCGCCGAGCATGGCGCGCAAGACGGTGGCGGCCCTGCAGGGCGTCGCGCTGCTGGTGGCCGGGTCGGGGTATCTGCCGTACGTCGCGACGGCGGGGATCGTCGCGGGTGCGCTGGCGTCCCTGATGTGGTCGTTCGGGCGGGATGTGCTGTGGTTGTGGAGCGTTCGGGACCGGGGCCAGGACCGGCCGGGCGCGGGGGCGGACGACGCCATGCTGCAGCCGGTGCCGGAGCTGGTGGCGGGCGGCTGAGCGCCCAGGCGGGGCCGATGTGTGGGCCGACGCCCGGTGCGGCGGCGCGCCCGGCCGCGCGCGAGGGGACGCGGAATGCGCTGGATGCCCCCTCACGCCCCCGTTGCGGAAGTTCACCCGAAGTGCGTGTGCGGGCAGTGATGCGGAGGTAGTCACCGAGCCGTTCACGAGAGGAACGACCGCCATGAACCGACACCTGGCCCGCCCCGCCGGACTCGCCGCCTCCGCCGTCCTGCTGGCCGGCGGACTGCTCGCGGCCACCGCGCCCTCCGTCACGGCAGCACCCGCGAAGTACACCCAGGCGGCCGCCGCTCAGCAGTTACGGCAGGCGGGCATCCGCTGGACCTCGTCGGGCGGATGCAGCGACCGGAACAACTCCCGGTGCACGTCCTTCGAGCAGATCAACCGGACCACCGTCGCCGGCGTGATCGCCTTCAAGCGGGCGAGCGGATGCGCGGTGACCATCACCGGCGGCACGGAGCAGGGCCATGCCTCCGGCACCTACAGCCACCGGAACGGGTACAAGGTCGACATCCATGTGACGTCGTGTGTGGACACCTACGTCACCACCAAGTTCCACTACGTCGGCCCGCGGCCCGGCGACCGCGCGAGGCAGTACAAGTCACCCGCGGGGAACGTCTACGCCCGTGAGGGCTCGCACTGGGACGTGACCTACCTCAACGGCGACCGCTGACCGGGACGGTGGCGGGAGCCGACCACCGTCGCCCCGCCACCGCCGCACCGGTCCGCTACGGCGTCGGCCTGCCGCCGTCGAGCCGTCCGATCCGGGCCACGTTCTCCCGGTCGTCGGCGTCCCCGCTCGCCTCGGCCGCGAACCAGGCGTCGAGGATCTCCTTGAGCAGCGGCTCGGACGTCAGCCGCAGGCCGAGCGCCAGCACATTGGCGTCGTTCCAACGGCGCGCCCCGTCGGCCGTGTAGGCGTCGGTGCACAGTGCCGCCCGTACGCCCGGCACCTTGTTCGCGGCGATCGAGGCCCCGGTGCCGGTCCAGCAGCACACGACGGCCTGGTCCGCCGTCCCGTCGGCGACCTCTCGGGCCGCCGCCTCCGAGCACGCCGCCCACTGGGCGTCGTCACCGGGTCGCAGGGCACCGTGGACCAGCACCTCGTGGCCGCGACCGCGCAGTTCCCCGACGAGGCTGCGGGCGACCGGTTCGTCCATGTCCGAGGAGACGGAGATCCGCATACCCCGGAGACTACCGCGCTCGCCGTCGACGGTCCGCCGCCCCGGCGGGCCGCTCAGGGGCCGTCATGTCGCGCGCCAGGGGCGCGACATCGGTGCCGGACAGCTCGATGCGGGCCATCAGGGACGGATGCGGGCGACGGCTCGCAGGTTCACGTCGGCGGCCGAGAGCGGCATCCAGCCGGTGCGGCCCTCCCTGATCGCGAAGTGGCCGAGTCCGACCTGATCGAAGGTGTCCTGGGCCCGCGGACAGCGAGCCGCAGTGCCCGGACCGGCGTCCGGGCACCGCTCGGGGCGTGGAGGTCAGTTCTTCGTGCGCAGCTGCGCGAGAGCGTCGCTCCAGGCGACGACCTGGTCGATCGTCGCGGTGAGCGCGTCGAGCTGCGCCTCGATGGGCTTGAAGACGCTGAAGTTCTCGAAGTCGGTGAACAGGGACAGCGCCACCTGGGACCGCACATCGGCCATGTGCAGCTCACCGGCGATCAGGCGCAGATGCTCCACGGCGCGGGTGCCTCCGGTCGAGCCGTAGGCCACGAACCCGACCGCCTTGTGGTTCCACTCGGCGTAGAGGTAGTCGATGGCGTTCTTCAGGGCGCCGGGCACCGAGCGGTTGTACTCGGGCGTGACGATGATGAAGCCGTCGAAGGAGGCGATCTTCTCGGACCAGGCCTTGGTGTGCGGCTGCGTGTACTGCCCGAGCGACGGCGGGTAGGGCTCGTCCAGCAGCGGAAGGTTATGGTCCGCCAGATCGACGAGTTCGAACTCCGCGTCGGTGCGCCGGCTCGCGTTCTCCAGCACCCAGCGGGCGACGGCCTCTCCGTTCCTGCCGGGGCGCGTACTTCCGAGAATGATGCCGATCTTGGTCATGGTCTTTCCCCTGCGCTTCCTGAATCCGAACATTCGCTTGCTCCGTCAAGTAAATACTTGCGTGAGCAAGTAGATGCGCGGGATCCTTGACTTGTCAAGCAGCTACAATCGGCGCCATGCCGTCTGCCGAGCGCTCCCCCTCGCCCCTCACGCCCCTCAGTGCGACCGAGGAAGGGTTCGTGCGTGCGCTGGGCCGGGTGATGATGTTGCTGCCGCGGGCGGTGGACGCCGACATGCTCCGCGACGCGCGGTTGCCGCTGTCCGAGTACACGGCCCTCATGCACCTCTCCGAAGCCCCGGGCGGTCATCTGCGCATGAGCGAACTCGCCACCGTCTGCAATCTGTCGCTCAGCGGGATGACCCGGGTGGTGAACCGCCTGGAGAAGCAGGGTTTCGTCCAGCGCGCAAAGTGCGACGAGGACGGACGCGGCTGGAACGCCGTCCTGACCGACGAGGGACTCGCGGGCCTGGAGAAGGCCTGGCCGACCCACCTGGCCAGCGTGCGTCGGCATGTCCTGGACCATCTCGACCCCCAGGACCTCACCCGGCTCACCGACGCCCTGCAGCACATCGTCCCGGGAGCCGGCTCGGGCGGCCCGGGCGCCTGAACGATCCGGCGGTCCGCGGGTCGGAACGCCTGGCCGACGTGACGGTCCGCGGGCGCCGTGGCGCCCGCGGACCGGGGTGGTCGAGCAGCGGATCGGATCAGTAGGAGAACTGCTGGATCTGGCTGCCGTCGCCTGCGTACGTCCAGCCGGTCCGGGTCGCCGGGTCGAGCTGGACCACGCGCTCGCGATGGTTGTCGAGCCGGCCGTTCCAGGAGCCGAGCTGCGGATACTCGACGCCGGTCACGGTGCCCACCGTCCGGCCCGTCCTCAGGTCGGCGACGACGATGCGGCCGGTGGCGTTGTTGTCGGTGAAGCCGTACTGCTGGAAGCCGCCCGTCGGCTTCAGGTCCGGCACGCGGAAGGCGAACAGCGCCAGTTGGTGCACGCCGTCGACGGCGAGGGCCAGGGGCGCCTGCTGCATTCCGAGATTCACCGGGTCCCCGCTGGGCAACTGGGCGAAGTACCCGGTGCCGGGGAAGTTGACGCTGAAGGAGTGGTACCAGGTTTCGTAGAGGTTGCCCTTCTGGTCGGAGGCAAGGTCCCCGGCGCAAGAGGTTCCGCTCTGGCTGTGGGTGACCGTTCCGCTGCCCAGATCGACCGAGGCCACGGTGCCGGAGCCGACCGAGGCCAGGCAGTTGATGGTGCCCCCGGTCTTCTGCGCAGTGAAGACGCCGGTCGACTCGTCCACGTCCAGCAGGCCGTACGTGGAGCGGCCGTCCGGGGTGGGTTCGAGCTGGAGAGGTGCACCCAGAGCGCCGGTTGCCGTGTCCACGGGGAGCACGAAGCCCGCACGGTCACCCGAACGGGAGGCGAGCACCGCCGCACGGTGGCGCTCGGCGTCCACGCGCCCGCCCGTCACGACGTATTGGTCGTCGACCCGGACCGGGCTGCCGACCGCGTTGCCGGTGCTTGTGTCGTAGGTCTCGAGCCACTGCTCGCCGGTGGTGGTCTGCTTGTGCAGGACCAGGGCGTGGTGGGCGGAGTCGACGCCGAACACCTCGTAGATGGAGCCGTACGCCGGATCGCTCGTCAGCTTGCGCCCGTAGATACCGGTGGCGGCGTCGTAGTCGTACACCGAGCCTTCATCGGTGGGGCTTTCGACCGCCGCGACGGACGTGCCGCCCGGGACGATCGCGAAGTCGGTCAGGTTGGTGCCGTCGGGAGCCAGTCCGTCGTCGTACGCCAGCAGCGACGTCGGCGAAGCCTGCCCCACCGGCTTGCCGTGCCCGTCGACGGCGAACACCCGCAGGTCGTAGGCGTCCGACGAGGGCAGCTTGAGCGCGCGGGCGTCGAGTTCCACCGTGCCCCGTGTGCCCTTCAGCGAACGGTCGAGCATGGCCGGGCTGTCCACCCCGTTGCGGTCGCGGGCGGTGCCGTTCTGGTTGCTGACCAGGTTGTACGAGTTGTACATGTTCGGTCCGGGCGCGGAGAACTCCAGCAGGGTGCCGGTGGCGCCCTTGACCCGCGACACGTCGTAGCGCACCGAGAACCGCGGTGCGGCCCGGTCGATCTCCAGCAGGTGACCGAACGCGCCGGATGCCTCCTTCGCGGCCAGGGTCGGCGCCGCCGGGCGTTGCGAGGGGTCACCGCCGTCGACCCGGATCGAGGCGAACTCGCCGTACGCCGGGCCGCCCTTGGCGCCGCCTGTGGGGTTCTGGAGCACACCGATCCCGTAGATGCCGCCGCCGGCGGAGAAGGCGCGGGCCGGAACGGTGACCGTGCCGCGAAGTCCCGTCAGCGGGGCGGTGTAGGAGGCGGAGAAGATGGGCGCCAGCCCGGGGTTCCAGTGGCCGACTCCCGACACGACCAGCTGGGGCGAGCTGACCCTCCGCACTCCCGTGAGGTCGTAGCTCACCCGCACGGAGTGCCCCGCCTTGACCACGGACCGGACCACCGGGGCGAGTGCCTCGGCGTAGCCCCCGTCAGTGGGACCGAACGTCAGCTCGTGGGTGGTCGAGGCCAGCACCTCGTGGCCGCGGTGCACCTCGAAGGTGAGTGAGACCTGACGGTCCGTCGTGGCGACGACCGGCAGTCCGGCCGCCGTCAGCATCTGTGCGGGGGTCAGCCGGATCGCCGGCACGTCGGAGGTGAATTCGTGATGCCCGATGCGCAGTGCGTAGCTGACGCCGTGCCGGTCGGGCAGGCCGGTCACGTCGGCGCCGATGGTCACCGGCCCCACCAGGCCCTCCCCGGTGGCGGCTGAGCCCGTCCCCGGTCCGGCCAGATCGATGCGTCCGGGGTCGGTGGCCTCCAGGTACGAGGCACCGAGCCCGCCCGTGGTCTGGCGGTGCGCCACCGAGAGCCGGACGATCCGGGGCGTGCCCGGGCCGGCCTGGCTGCCGTGCGCCTTGGCCAGCACCGCCTGCACGGCGGCGGTCACATCGAGCTGCGGGCCCACGTGCAGCGGCTGGTCGATCTGCGGCGGCGTGGGCACGGCCCGGCCGGTGCGCTCCAGCAGCGTACGGACGTCGGCGGGCGACGGGTGCTGCCCGGTCAGCCGGGAGGTCTGCAGCACGACCGCGGCGGCGGCCGCGATCTCGGGCGCCGACGCCGACGTGCCTCCGTTGAGGACCTCCGTCACCGACTGCGCGGTCTGGCCCTGGTGCTCGAAGGCCGGGATGCCGTCACTGGGCGCCGAGACGTCCACGCGCGTACCGAATCCCGAGGAGAAGATCCCGGAACCGTTGAGCCTGGTGGTCGCCCAGGTCCCGTTGGCCGACGCGGCTCCGCCGTTCTGCGGCGGCACCGACAGCGTGTCGTCGGTCGTGGTACCGCCCGCGGCGATCGCGCCGGAGTCCAGCACCTTGCTGGGCGTGGTCGAGAGCTGGTCGTCGTCGATCCGGGTGGTGTCGGCCGCCTCACGCGTCACGTCGGTCGCGGTGCTGCCGCCGTCGGGCCCGACGGCCGCGTTGGTGTACAGCCTGGTGCCGTCGTTCGACGAGACCACGACGGTGATGCCGTACTGCTGCACGATCGACGCGATCACGGCCTGCTGGACCGGGTCGTCCTCCAGATAGCGGCCGGGGAGCCCCGCGGCGTCGGTGCCGTAACCGAGGCTGGCGGTGATCACGTCGGGGCGCGGCTGCTGCCGGGCCGCGGCCAGCAGCGCCACCGCGATCTGGCTGAACGTCGGCTGCTGCGGGACGACGAGCCGGTAGTTCGCGCCCGGGGCGATGCCCAGCAGGTCGGAGTTGCCGCTGCCCTGCATGCCCGGACGCTGCAGGTCGTGCGGAAGCGGCGCCATCACGGAGAAGTCCAGCAGCACCTCGCCCAGCGCGGGGTCCTCCCCCTGGGCCGAGCCCATCGGGTCGAGTGCCCCGGTCGCGTCCGCGGTGTAGGTGGGGATCAAGGGCATCGTGGGGATGTCCAGGTACCGCCGGCCGTTCTGGACGACGGTCGTCGGCCCTGTCGAGCCCAGGTTCGGCGTCGACGCGTCGGTGAGGTCGCCGACCGAGACATTGGTGATGGTCTCACCGGTGCCGGGCAGCTGGTGGAACTTCTGCTTCAGCACGCTGTAGGCGCCCGTCGCGTTCACGCCGCCCGCGTTGAGAAAGCTCTGCAGCGAGGTGCCGAGAGCCGCGTTGCCGGGCACACCGTCGGAGCCCGTGGCAGCGCTGTCCTCCCTCTTCGCCGACGAGCCTGACTTCCCCGCCGCGGCGCCCACCGAGGAGGGCAACGGCACGGAGCCGGTGTTCATGGGGGAGACGGTCTGGTCGGGCTCGGCGTAGACGACACCGGGTGTGGCGGCGAGCGTCCGGGCAGCGGCCGAGGCGTCACCGCCGGCGAGCTGGACGACCTGGACCTTGGACAGGTCGATCGCCCCGGAGCCCAGCTTCAGCTGGGCGGCCGAGTGCAACTGCCGGGCCTGGGCGGCCGAGAGTCCCGGCATCAGGGGCCGCATGGAGACCGCCCGGGCCCTGTGGAGCGCCGCGTTGACCGTGGTGTTCGAGGTCAGCGGGGTACGGGCCTGCAGATTGCGCTGCTTGCCCGACGACTTGCCGGTCACCTGGGTGGCCGAGCCGAGTACCACGAGAACCTGGTGAGGGCTGTTCTTCGTCGACTGCGCGGGCGTGGGCTTCAGGAACGAACGCCACGGACCGAGCGCCGAGGATCCGGGTGTGGTGGGCAGCGCGGCCCCCGCAGACGTGCCTTTCGCACCGGAATCGGGCGTAGGGGTCTGCCTTCCGGTGGCCGTCGCGTCCTGCACGGGTGCGCCGAACAAGAGGGCCGCGCTGGCTATGGTGGCGAGGCCGCGAGCGATCACTCGTCTCCGCCTTGTCATAGGAACTCCACTTCCTGCCAAAGGACTCGGGGACAGCACAGAGCAGGCGCCGGCCCCCCGAACAGCGCCAACGGTGTGGGGAATCTGTCAATCCGTAAAAGCCGGCACAAGACGAGGAGAGTGGCGGAGTTCCGCCAACTGGCCAGAACTCGCCAGCGAATCGGCGAGATCGCACGGTATTTAACGCGCCCTTTATTGACGCCGAAACAGAGGCCCCTACGACGCGCCCGCAGTTCGCCGCGGTCAGCGGACCGAGAGCCGGCGGACGGCGGCGGGGACGGCTCGTGGCGCGGAACCAGTTGCCCGCCCCACCGTGCGACGCCGCCACGGGGACCCGCCGGAGGGCACCTCCTCAGCGGAAGGGAAGATCTCGATCACGACTCGGGTTGCACAGGGCTACTGAAGTGGCCGGCTTCCGCCGGCCGGCGGAAGCCGCCATGGAAACGGTGAGAACGCATGGCATTCAACGTGCTGGGGCTGACGGACGAGACAGAGCGTGTGTACGCCGTGCTGGTCGGCCTGCCGCGGGCCACCGCCCGCGAAGTGGCGGACGCCTGCGGCTCGTCCTCCCCGGCCGTGGCACGGCTGCTGGCCGCGCTGGTCAAGGACGGCCTCGCGACACGGGCGACCGGGCGGCCGCCCCGGTTCACCGCGGTGGCGCCCGACGTCGCGGTCACCGCCCTCATCCGCCGACAGGAGGAGCAACTGGACGAGGCCCGGCTGCTGATGCACCGGTTGACGGACGCTCACCGCGAGGCGTCCCGGATCAGCCACCCCGACATGCCGGTCGAACTGCTCACCGACCGCGCCGACATCAGCGCCGCGGTACGGCGGTTGACCGCCGAGGCGTGCCGCGAAGTACGGATCCTCGACCGGCCCCCCTACGTCGACCGCCCGGGCAGCAACCTCGAAGGACAGCTCCAGCGGCAGCGCGCGGGAGTGGCGCACCGGGTGGTCTACGACCGCGCGGCGGTGGCCTGGCCGGGCCGCCTGCACAACGACATCCTGCCCAGCGTCCGGGCCGGCGAACAGGCGCGGGTCCGGGCCGAGTTGCCGCTCAAGCTCGTCATCTGCGACAGCCAGGACGCTGTCATCCCCTTCAGTCTCGCGCCGGGAGGATTGTCCGCCGCCTACCTGGTGCACACCTCACCGATGCTGGCGGCCCTGGAGTCCCTCTTCGAGGCCGAGTGGGAGCGAGCCCTTCCGCTGCACGTGACGGGCCAGGCGCCGCACGCCGGCACCACGGAGGAACCTGCGTCCGACGGACCCGACGTGGAGACCCGCCACCTGCTCACGCTGCTCGCCGCCGGGCTCACGGACGCCGCCATCGCCCGGGCCCAGGGCTGGAGCGAGCGCACCACACAGAGACGCATTCAGCGCCTGATGGCCGAGCTGGGTGCCCCCACACGCTTCCAGGCCGGCCTCCTCGCGGCCCGCCGCGGCTGGCTGTGAAAGCGGACGCGCGGCCGGCCCAGCGCGGCGGCCGGAAAGGTTCACCGGCTCGCGGCGTACCTTTCCGGCCACGGCACTAGCGTCGGCCGAGCATCCTGTTCATCTCGGTGATCTCGGCCGACTGCGAGGTGACGATCGACTGCGCCATCGCCCTGGCCGGACCATGGGCACCCTTGGCCTGTTCGGTCCTGGCCATCGCGAGGGCGCCTTGGTGGTGACCGACCATCATCTTCAGAAACGCCGTGTCGAAGGCGTCACCGGACAGCTTCGCCAGCTTGTCCAGGTCCGCGTCCGACATCATGCCGGGCATCGACGAGCCGGCGTGGTCCATGCCCGGCATGCCACCCTCCATGGCGGACGCGACACCGGACGGGACCTTCTCGCCCCAGGCCCTCAGCCAGCCCGACATGGTCTCGATCTCGGGATCCTGTGCCTTCTCGATCTTCGCGGCCAGGTTCTTCACCTGCTGGGACTTCGCCCGCGAGGAGGCCAGGCCGGCCATGGTCACGGCCTGCCGGTGGTGCGGGATCATCTCCTGCGCGAACGTCACGTCGTACGCGTTGTGGCCGCCCTGTGCCGCGGGAGCGGAGGCCGACGGGTCGGCGGAGGACATCGACCCCGTACCGGATCCCATGTCGTGACCGGAGTGCCCCGACGAGGAGGAGGCGGAGGAGGAGGGCGAGGCGGAATCGCCAGTGCCGCCACAGGCGGCGAGCATGATCGCGGCGGTCGCGGCCGCGGCCAGCGCGGCGGTCCGGCGGACGAGCGGGGTCCGGCGGACGAGGGAACGACGAGTTGCCATGGGAGGTACAGCTCCTTGAAAGTGCCCGCGCTCGTGCGCATGCGGATGCGCGTGCGCGCGGGAAGGTACGGATCATGAGACGGACCCGAACACGCCACCCCGGGCTGAGGGTGTCGTGCGGGTGCCTCTAGATCCGCAGAAGCTGTAGCTCGGACAGATCGGGCGGAGCCCGCCCGTCGATCGCTCCCGCGAGACGGTGGCCGTGCGCGACGGAGGCGGGATCGATGGGGGCGACGGGCGCGGGCGGCAGTGCGGGGGGTACGTAGGAAGCGGCCGTACCTCCGGCCGCGCAGGTTCCGTCGGCGTGGTCCATGACCATGCCGCCTTGTCCCGTGCCCGAGAGCATGCGGCACGATCCGGCGTCTGAGGCGTGCGCGGCGGTGCTCTCGGCGTGGTGCGCTGCGACGCCCGGCCCGGTCACCATGACGTGTGCGCCCGCCGACGGGATCCCCGACGGCGAGAGCGCGTGCATGGCCAGCACCCCGGCCACCACCGTCAGTACCAGCAGCATCCAGCGCGCACGACGCACCGCGAGGCGGATGCGCGGGCCGGATGTCATGGGCTCATCCTAGGGACACTCCGTGCCTGATCCGCGCGGCGGGGTTCCCTTTGCGCCACACGGCCGCCGGCCTCGGTCACCGCGACCGGGCCCGGCGCTCGACTCGAACCGGACCGCCGCCGCCCCACAGGGCAGGCGGCGGTCAGAGCCGTCATCCGTGGCGGACGTCAGCCGCGCGCACTCGGCACGGCGGCCTCCGCCCCGGTGCGGGCCGGCTCGTCGGACGCGCGCGGCACACCGGTGACCCGGGTGGCGTGCCGGACGGGGACGAGCAGCGCGGCCAGGGCGGCGGCGAGGCAGAGCAGGGCGAGCAGGCCGAAGCCGTGGGTGTATCCGGAGGCGTAGGGCAGACCCGAGGGCTGGAGGTGACCGGTCACCAGGACGCTGGTGACGGCCGCGCCTATGGAACCGCCGATCGTCCGGATGTTGGCGTTCATACCGGTCGCGGCGCCGGTCTGCTCGGCCGGCACACTGCCGACGATCAGGTTCGCCATCGAGGCGAAGGCCAGTCCGATACCGAAGCCGAACACGCCCGCCACCAAGGCCACCTGCCACTGCTGGTCGTGCCAGAAGGTCAGGATGCCGCAAGCGACCGCGTCCAGGGCGGCACCGGCCGTGAGCAGGGCCTTGGCCCCGAGCACCGGCTCCAGGCGACCGCTCAGCATGCCTGAGAGGAACATGGCGAGCAGCATGGGCAGCATGAGCAGCCCGGACGCGGTGACGGACGCGCCGAAGCCGTATCCGGCGACGGCGGGCGTCTGCACGAAGCCCGGCAGGAAGGACCAGATCGAGTACATGCCCGCGCCGAACAGCAGTGCGGCGGTGTTGGTGGTCCACACGGCGGGCAGCCGCATGACGCGCAGGTCGATCAGCGGGCTGCGGGAGCGCGCCTCGGAGGTCAGCCACAGCGCGAAGAGCACCACCGCGGCGACGAACAAGCCGATCACCCGGGCCGATCCCCAACCCCACTGGCTCGCCTGGCTGAGCGGCAGCAACAGGGCCACCAACCATGCCGAAAGCAGTACGGCGCCGGCCCAGTTGAGGCGCCCCTCGGACCGGCGCGGCGACTCGGGCACATAGCGCAGGGCGATCAGGGTGGTCGCGGCGACGACGGCGACCGGGATCCAGAACAGCCAGCGGTAGTCGAGCGCGGACACGATGGGGCCCGCCGCCACCATGCCGACGCCACCGCCGGCGGCGATCACGGCGGACAGGTTGCTGATGCTTCCGCTGACCTCGGACGGGGCGAACTCGTCGCGGATGATGCCGAAGGACAGCGGGAAGAGGGCGCCGCCCGCGCCCTGGATCACCCGGGCGACGATCAGGGTGCCGATGCCCGGCGCGAGCGCGGCGAGCAGACATCCGGCCAGCACGGTCAGCAGCACGGCGACGAGTGTGCGCTTCCTGCCGACAAGGTCGCCGATCCGGCCGAGGATCGGGGTGAACACCGAGGCGGACAGCAGATACGCCGTCATCACCCAGGTGGCGGTGGACTGCGAGGTGTGCAGCGCGTGCTGAACGGTCGGCAGGGCCGGCGCGATCAGCGACTGCAACATGGAGAACACGCCCGCACCGGTCGCCAGGACGGCGAAGGTGAGACGGGTGGACTTCCGTGGCATCAAAAAGCCTCTCCGGACAGGGCGGGGCCCAGGTCGTCGGGTCGGGTCGTACAGGGGTGTACGCGGGTGTTCTGGGTCGTACGAGGCAGCACCGATTCGTACGGGGTCGCACATGGGTGTTCTGGGGTGTGCAGGGTCGTACGGGGTCGCGCAGGGTCTACGAGCTCGGTCGCGTCGCGGGCGGCGCACAGTACGCCGACAGCCACGAGGAACGGTCGCGAGCGGATGGGGCGGCCGGACGGCGCGGTGCGCGCACGCCCGGCGTCGGGTCAGAGGGGGATCGAGAGGTGTCGAGCGGTATGGGGCGTCGGCGACGCGTGTGGCCGCACGCGTCCAGGCCGAACGCACCCCGACTGCTAAAGTGGAGGTAGACCTCCACTGTAACGGAGGCTACCCTCCGCTTCAACCCGGTTCCGTCCAGGGAGGCAGCAGTGACGGCTCAGCCGTTCCCCGTCAGCGAGATCGTGGCGGCCCAGCGGCCGCACCGGAAGGACGCCGCCCGTAACTACGACGCCCTGATCGCGGCAGCACGCGAGGCGTTCGCGGAGAACGGCGCGGAGGCGTCCCTGGAGGACATCGCCCGCCGCGCCGGCGTCGGCATCGGCACGCTCTACCGCAACTTCCCCACCCGCCGTCACCTCTTCGAGAGCGTGTACGCGGGCGAGGTGAACGACCTGTGCCGGGTGGCCAAGGAGGTGGCGGACCGCGAGCCGTGGGAGGCTCTCACCTCGTGGTTGCGCCGGTTCGTGGACTACACGGTGACCAAGCGCGCCATCCGCGAGGCGATGGACGACGAGTCGGACATCTTCCTCGCCTGCCGCGAGTCCATGTACCAGGCGGGCGGCCCCTTGTTCGAGCGGGCCCAGAAGGCGGGCGAGGCCCGGACGGACATGGGCTTCGACGACCTGCTCCGGATGGTCGCCGGGATCACCGCGACGAACTTCCTCGACGACGCCCAGCGGGACCTGGTCCTGACGGTGGCGCTGGACGGGGTGCGGACCCGCACCGTCTGAACCGGCCGACCGCGGCCGGCCTCAGCCGGCCTCAGCCGGCCTTCGTGGAAGTGTTCACCGGCGATCGGCGCGCCCGGGTCCTGCCACGGGCGCGCCGTCGGCCGGAGGTGTCACTGGTTCCAGCTCTCGTCGTAGGGGTCCTTGGGCGTCGGGACCGGCTTGGCCTCCTCGACGTCGAGGAACGGGATGCGGCCGCCGTTGACGGGGTCCTTCGTCCGCCGGGCGCTGTAGGTGCCGGTGACCTGGAGCCAGGAGTCGGGTTGCAGGACGGGCGGCAGCTTGCCGGACAGTCCGACCTTGACCGGCTGGGCGTCGGCGGCACAGCAGTTGAGGGCCATGCGGACGAGATACGGGGTGCCCCCGTGGTCGAGCGCGACGAACCCGGTGATCTCCACCTTGCGGTTGCCGAGGGAGTGTCCGTGGCCGTACGCCGCGCGGCCCGCGTAGTCCACCAGGCTGAGCGGGACCGGGTCGCCGGACGGCAGGGCCGGGTAGGCCAGCGGCGGCTGCAGGGCCGTACCGGCGCGCAGGGCACTGTAGGAGCCGAGCGCGGGCGGGGCGACCAGGATCAGGGCGAACAGCGGCAGCAGAAGCAGCCAGGAGATCCGCGGTTCGCGGTGGCTGTGACCGTCATCGTCACCATGGCCGCCGTCGTGAGCGTGGACGTGGCCGTCGTCTTGACCGTGACCGTGCCCGTCACCGCGGGCCGTGTGCGCCTCTCCCTCGCTCTTCCGCTGCCGGGCCGCGCGGTACCGGCGCAGGTCGTACCAGACGGTCGCGAGCGCCGCCATGATCAGCACGGCTCCGGCGGCGAGCAGCAGCGGCTGGAGCCCGGCCTTGACATAGCGCAGATACAACGAGGTCGTGCCGGCGTGCAGCATCGCCCCGCCGACCAGGAACATCACGGCTGCTTGTGCCTGCCGGTTCACAGCAGCACCGTCCCGGCCACGACCGACACCAGGATCGCCATCACGAGCGTGGTGGGCGCGAACCGCAGGGCGAAGGAACGCCCGAACGTGCCCGCCTGCATCGCGAACAACTTGAGGTCGATCATCGGCCCGACCACGAGGAACGCCAGCCGGGCGGTCAGCGAGAACTGGGACAGCGACGCCGCCACGAACGCGTCCGCCTCGGAACAGATCGACAGCAGCACCGCCAGGACCGAGAGCGCGAGGATCGCCACCTCCGGGTTGGCCGCCGCCGTACGCAGCCAGCTGGCCGGTGCCACGGCCTTGAGGGTCGCCGCGGCCATGGCGCCCACGACCAGGAACCCGCCCGCGTGCATCACGTCATGCCGTACGGACCCCCAGAACGCGGCACCCTTGCTGTGCCCCTCGTAGGACGCGCGGGCCGGCGGCTTCAGCCAGTCGGTGCGGCCCAGCCGCTGCCACAGCCAGCCCATCGCGCACGCCACCAGCAGGCTCGCCGCGAACCGGGCGAGGACCATCTCGGGGTTGCGGGGAAACGCGACGGCCGTGGCGGTCAGCACGATCGGATTGATCGCGGGAGCCGAGAGCAGGAAGGCCAGCGCCGCCGCGGGCGTGACACCCCGGCGCACCAGCGCCCCCGCGACCGGTACGGAGGCGCATTCGCATCCGGGCAGCACCGCCCCCGCCACGCCCGCGACCGGCACCGCGAGGGCGGGCCGCTTCGGCAGGGCACGGGCGAAGAACGACGGCGGGACGAACACCGCGAGGGCGGCGGACAGCAGCACACCGAGCACGAGGAAGGGCAGGGCCTGGACGACCACCGCGAGGAACACGGTCATCCAGCTCTGCATCACGGGCGCGCCCAGCGCCCGCCGGATGGGGCCCTGCCCGACGACCAGCAGGAGCACCAGCAGGACCAGGCCGTGGGAGGAGTTGAACTGCCAGCCCTGCGAAGGCTCCTCGTCATGGCCCCGGTCGACCGGGGCCGGGGGTGCTTTGACGATCGTCACGGGCGGGGTACCTCCGAAAGGAGCGGGCGGCGCGGGAGGGGCTCGGCCCCTCTACTGAGGTACGTCGTCCCGCCCGCCCCGTCTCACCCGGGGTCCGGAACTTTGCCGCTCAATGACCCTTGTCATGGCCCTTGTCGTACGCGAGCGGGGGCTGCCTCTGTCCCCCGGCCGGGACGTGCCGCCGCCGGAAGAGGGACGGCAGGCTCGGCGGGGTCAGGAATCCCTCGGCGCGGGCGCTGGCGATACCGATGCGCGGGATGTCGCTGCTCTTCTCGAACAGCAGGAAGCGCGGCTCCCACACGGGCCGGTACTTGGCGTTGGCGCGGTAGAGGGACTCGATCTGCCACCAGCGGGAGAAGAAGGTCAGCACGGAGCGCCACAGCCGCAGAACGGGTCCGGCGCCGAGGCGGGAGCCACGTTCGAAGACGGCGCGGAACATGGCGAAGTTCAGCGACACCCGCTTGATGCCGAGATCGGGCGCGCGCAGCAGCAGCTCGATCACCATGAACTCCATCAGGCCGTTCTCACAGCCGCGGTCGCGCCGCATCAGGTCCAGGGACAGACCGTGCTCTCCCCAGGGCACAAAGCTGAGCAGGGCCCGGGGCTCGCCCAGGTCGTCACGGCACTCCAGCATCACGCAGTTCGTGTCGGCCGGATCGCCGAGGCGGCCCAGGGCCATGGAGAAGCCGCGCTCGGAGCCGCCGTCGCGCCACCGGTCGGCCTTCTCGATCAGGCTCGCCATGTCGGACTCGGGGATGTCGCCGTGACGACGGATGTGCACGGTGTAGCCGGACCGGCGGACACGGTTGTGCGCCTGCCGTACGACGCGCATCGCGCGCCCTTCGAGGCTGAAGTCGGCGACCTCGACGATCGCCTCGTCGCCCAGTTCGAGAGCGTCGAGACCGTGCCGGGCGTAGATCGTTCCGGCTTCCTCGCTCGCGCCCATGACGGCGGGCGTCCAGGCGTGCCGCCGCGCCTCCTCCAGCCATGCGTCGATGGCGCCGGGCCATGCCTCGGGGTCGCCGATCGGGTCACCGGAGGCCAGGGTGACACCGCTGAGCACCCGGTAGGTGATGGCCGCCTTGCCGCTCGGGGACCAGATCACGGCCTTGTCGCGGCGCAGCGCGAAGTAGCCGAGGGAGTCGCGCTCACCGTGCTTGGCGAGCAGGGCGCGCAGGCGCTGTTCGTCCGCCTCGCCGAGGAGTTCCCGGCCGCGGGGTGCGCGGAAGCAGGCGTACAGAACGAGCAGGAAGGTGGCCGCGATCAGGCCGTTGATGGTGATGTCCACCCAGCGCGGGGCGTCCACGGCGTCGATACGGTCCGCGAGCGGGCCCACGCTGACGCCGCGCAGCAGCGTGTACGCGATCTGGTCGGTCAGGGAGGCCCCGGCCAGCTTGTTGGTGCCGTCCACCAGCAGGGTGCCGATGCCGCCGCTGACCAGGATGCCGCAGGCGCCCACGACCAGGGCGAGCCGGGGGTTGGCGCGGTCGCCCACGGCCTGGAACTCCCTGCGGCCGATCAGCAGCGCGGCCACGAACAGGCCGGTGAGCAGGGCGGAGACCCAGTTGAAGACATGGCGGCGGTAGTCGTCCTGGGTGAGGGCGAGCACGTAGAGCGCGAAGAGCGGACCGGCCAGCAGCATGTTGAAGATCCATGCGGCCCGCTTGCGGCGCCTCATCACCACCGCGAGGAACAGGGCGAGGGCCGCCGAGACCAGACCGGCGGTGGCCAGGTAGGGGGTGAAGAACTCACCGACGTTGTGCTCCTGGACCTCCTCGCGGAAGGGCAGCGAGACGACCGCCGCGATGTTCAGCATCGCCTGCAGCCGCAGGTACCAGACCGTGGCGGCAGCTGCTCCCGGGCGCAGGCGTGCGAGGAGCGACGATCGCTCCTCCGGCGCGCCCTGCGGATGCCGGACGCGCTGCTGGGGGATCACTGCTTGTTCCTGTGCGGGCACCGCGATGACTCACCTTGACAAGAGGCCGGAGCGACCGGCGTGGACGGAAGCGGACACTGGGGGCGGGACACTCTGCCCTTGGCTCTCCCGGGCACTCCCCTCGACCCTACATTCCGTAGGGGCACAGAGCGCCCTGCCAAGGGTAGGAGTCAGGCAAGGACGGGCAGCGCACTGCACCTAGCAAGCCCCGTCCTCCGCGCCCACGGCATGTCTCTCGGACGCATACGCAGGGTCGCCCCCCGCCGACTCCGCGCGCTGACGGAGGAACGGCACCAGCCCTCGTTCCAGCACGGCGTTCTCCCAGCTCTCCCGGGCCCGGCACACCTCGGGATCTCGGTCGGCGGGATGGCCCGGGCGGCAGCCGGAGCGGCTGCGCGCGCCCGTCACCAGGATCCAGGCGAGGTCGCCGAGAGCCGCCCCCGCCGTCACGGCGGCGGCGATCACCCCGGCCATCACGAGCCCGTCGCCGATGTGCGGGCGAACAGCTAAGGCACGCAGCCCGAACCCGCACAGCAGGAACACACCGGTGGCCACGGCCCCGAGGCTCGGGACGAGGACCGCGAGGACTCTTTTCGTATCGCCGTCGACAGCCGGAGCATCACTTGGCGTAGTGGAATCGTCATCCGAGGGGGTCCCGTACGTCCGGCCGTCGTCACCCGGAACTTCACCGTGCGTACGGGCGTCGTCGCCCGCAGGACCGGCGGGCGTACGGTCGTCGGTGCCAGTGGTACTGCTGGGCGTACGGTCGTCAGCGCCGGTAGTACTGGTGGGCGCGCGATCGTCATCACCCACGGAACCGTCCGACATGCGATCACCGTCCGCCGCGGCACCGTCCGACGCCCAATCGCCCGACACCTGATCGCCAGACGCCCAATCACCAGACATGTGATCGCCCGACACCTGATCACCGTCGCCCGAGGACCCGTAGCGGTCGACTGCGGCGGCCCGGAGCGCGAGATAGCGGCTGTACTCGGCGGCGGCGACACCGACGAGGCGGGCACGCTCCTCCAGGGCCTTGGCGCGCAGCTCCGCCCGGGACGCGCACGCGCCTGCGGCCTCGAGCGCGGCCGCGATCTCCGGGGCGTCCAGCGCCCGGTCGACCATCCCCTCGAAGGTCGTGCCGACCACTGGTGACGGCTCGTCGGACTCCTGCACGCGGATCCCCCGATCGGCGACAACGGGCCGGTCGATACCGACCGGCAGGGCGGACGAGCCAAACCCTACAACATGTAGGACATCCGCCAGGAGCAGAGCGTTGACACGTCATACCCCCTGCGCCCGCCCCCGGGCCGATCATCCGCTCAGCGCCCGCCCGTGGGTTCGGCATCGAGGCCGGTGCACGCCACTTTGCCGTCCACCTCGGCACATGCCTCCACGCCTTCGGGTGAACTCACGGCAAGCATGGGGCTGCTCGAACCCGCGGTGCCGTCTCCCGGGTACGACGCGGAGAGCACGTCCCGTCCCGACCGCACATAGATGACGCGGGCATCCATGGCCCGCGCCTGGACCTCGGCCCAGGCGGCACCGCAGGACGGCGAGTACTGAAGCCGCACCGCGTACGAGGCGTCCCGGACCGAACTCTTGGTCTGCGCGTCCCGGTCGCAGGCGGAGACGTCCGGCAACTGCCCCTGGCAGGACGCGCCCCGACAGCGGGGCGAGGGCGCGGCCGGACGGCCGGACGGCGCGCCCGAGCGGTGTGCCGCGACGAGGGTCAGGGTCACCGCGGTCACCACGACGACCAGGGCGAGCGCCGGCCGTGTCAGCCGCCGGGGCCGGACGGACTCCGACGGGAGGACGTCGTACGACGGCTCGTCCGGGCCCTGGGGGCGGTCGGCCGCCTCCCACAGGGCCAGTACGGGGGCCGGATCGACGCCGACGAGCCCGGCGAGCGCCTCCACGGCCGAACGGGGCGGCCGCTGCGTGCCGTTGAGATAGCGATGCCAGGCGGACTTGCTGTACGGGGTACGTGCGGCCAGGGCCGCGAGGCTGAGGCCGGTGCGCTCTTTCAGGCCGCGCAGCTCCGTCACGAACGGTCCGTCCGGCTCGGCCGACGGGACCGCCGCCGTCCGCCAGGGCGCCGCCGTCCGTGCTGCGCCGGCCTTCACGGTCTGGATCCTTGGGGCTGTCGCATGCTGGATCCTTGAGGCTGTCGCATGACCTGTCCCTCAACGCTGATTCCACTTTGGGCGGTTCGCCCTTGGTTGTCAGGATGTGTTCCCGGGATGGTGGTGCCGCCACACATGGAAACCGGTATGAACAAGGTGAGTTGCCAGGAGCCGAGCACGCCGAAGACCTGCCCGGCACACACAGGTGACCGGGCAGGCCTGTCCCTTCGGGGGGAGAGAGAAGGGACGCCTCAGCACCAGGGCACGGCGCTCCGGGTGCGGACGTAGTGCGCGGAGACATAGGCCCTGCTGCCGGCGAGGCGGTACCACCGCCGGTTCCCATGGACGTACGAGCCGTGCCTCTTGCAGGCCAGCAGCAGCCGGCCGTTGACGTGGCGGTGTCCCACCACGCGGTAGCCGGTGCCCGGACCGGAGCGGATGTTCAGCGGGACGTAGCGGGTGGTGACACGACCGACGACACGGTACGCGTGGTGCCGGTACGCCGCGCCCGTCACATAGCCGGTGCGGTGGCCGTACGCCGACCCGGTCAGGTAGCCGACGCGGTGGCGGTACGCCGTGTGGGCGCCGTAGCCGATGCGGTGCTGCGTCGTGCGCGGGATGTGGCGGAGGTGGCAGCTGTAGCCGACGCGACGGACGTGGCGGACATGACGCACGTAGCGCTGGCAGAGTGCGGAGCGGTGGGCGCGGTGCCGGACCGGCACATGCCGGGTGGCGGCGGGGAGCGTGTGCGGGCGGTACTGGACCGTCGCGACGACCGGCGCCGGGGCGGCCCGGTCGCCCTCCACGGCGACTGCGGCCGTGGGCACGAGCGCGAGCATCGCGACCGCGGCGAGCAAGCCGCCCTGCAGTGTCCGACGAATCATGGAAACCTCCGTGCTGACGTTGCCGATCACGAGGCGTGATCTCACGTCGCCCAGCGTTTCCGTGCCGGGGGCCCGGAATTCCGTTTCGCTGTTCCGGGGATGGGCGGAACGTCCCGTGGGACGGACACGGCCGGCCCGCGCCTGGTGGCGAGCGCCATGCGCGGCGCTCGCCACCAGGCGGGTTGTCGGCGGATCGCTTCTAGACGGCGCCCGAGGCGAGCTTCCACTCCCGGTGGAACGTGCCCAACGGAATCGTGCGCTGGAGGACGGGCGTGCCGAAGACGGACAGCTGCAGTTGCAGCGCACCGCTCAGATCGACACCGCCGTACAGCGCCCACGCCCCGGCCGCGCCTGCCGCCGGCGGTGCACCCGGGCTCGCGGCCGCGCTCGCCGCCGCCGACGCCTCGCCCCGCAGGTACGGCGCCAGGTCGGCGGTGACGCCCACCGCGCCGTACAGGCCGACGGAGGCCTGCGCGCCCAGCGCTCCCTTGACGTTCCCCGCGGCCGTCAAGGAGGTGCGTACCGGCGTGCTCGTCATCGCGGACTCGTTCACGGGCGTCCAGCCCTGGCCCGGACCGTAGGTGCCGCCCGCCTTGAAGTCGCCCTTGAGATCCTGTTCCACCGCGACGGTCACGTTTCCGTCGCCACTGATCTCGAAGTAGCAGGTCAGGTCGAGGTTGACGACGACGGGGATCGAGCCGACCTGGAGCACGGGGTCGGCGTGGAGCTTCGCGAAGGGCACCCGTACCGGCTTGGCCGTGACGCCGACACGCCCCTTCAGGGACCACCGCGAGGCCCAGCCGCCCGACACGCCGAGGTAGGCCGAGGCGGGCCCGGCCTGTCCGGCCCGGGCGGTGGCGCCACCGGTGCCGTCACCGCCGTAGGAGAAGTCGACCTCGGGCGCGACCTGCACATACCCGGCCACGGTGGCGTCCGCCGACACCGGAGTGCCGGCGGGGGTGGGCACATCGGCCCGGAGGTCGACGCGCAGACTGCCCAGCGGGAGCTTCGCGCCCTCGGGCCCCGCGTGGATGTCCCCCGTCTTGGCCCAGGAGACCTTCACATCGGGCAGCAGCCGCTCGACGTCGAAGGACGAGGGGTCGACGGGAACCGTGCCCTTGGCCTTGTCGTCGCCGAGCAGGGTGTCGAGGGTGGTCGGCGCGGTCTGCACCTCGGTGCCGTCACCGGTCTCCCCGATCACCTTGGTGACCTTGGCGAGGAGGCCGTCCGGGGCGCCGGGCGCGGGCGCGCTGGCGATGACGTCGCCGATGGCGATCCGCCCCGGCTCGGCGGAGCGGTTCGGGGTGCCGGACGGGGTCGCCGCGGGCGATGCCGGCCCCGTGGACGACGCCGCTGCCGTGGGTGATCCGGGTGCAGTGGACGATCCCGACGGCCTGGGCGTCGTTCTGACCGCCTGTGAGATGACGGCCCGTCGGGTGTGACGGTCGTACGAGCTCACCTTCAGCGTGCTGCGGTGGGCCCGCGTGTCGGTCGCACCCGGCCGGGCGAGTGCGGTGGACGTGGCGGCGGGCGCCGCTTTGACCGCGAGAGCGCTGTCGGCGTCCCCGGCCGCGATGGCGGACGCCTCGGGCTGTCCGGCGGGCGCCGCGCCGGAGGCGGAGGAGGAGCCGGACCCCGACGCGCAGCCGGAGGCGAGCAGCAGCACGGATGCGGTGAGTGCGGGCATGAGGGCACGCAGGTGCCCCTTGCGGATACGCAAGATCTGTCCTGTGGTGGTGGGGGGTTGCAGAAGGGCCCGACGGTGCGTTCATACCGACGGGTAACAAGGCGTGAGCATGCCATGAAGATGTGAAGCCTCGCTCCACATTCCGACCCCGGACACTTGCGATGTGAGCAACGCAACGAACGCCGACCGGACGCGGCGCACCTTCGAAACCGCTTTCGGTCAGCGGGAGTTGAGGCGTGGACGGCGACGGCCGTCCCTCATTCGGCCGACGGCCGTACGGGCAGACCGAAGACGTGCTCCGGCGTGGCGATCTTCGTGATGGCTTCGCCGAAGATGCTGCTGGGCTGCTGCCCGTCGCGGCGGACGTCGGTGTTCAGCAGCACCACGAGGGTCGTCCGCGTCGACGGCAGATAGACGGCCAGGGATTCATAGCCCGGCAACGAACCGTTGTGCCCGATCCAGCCCTGCACATCGAAGACGCCGAGCCCATAACCGACGCCGGGGGCGGCGGCCGGGGACGCGATGAGCCGCTGCCGCTGCAGGGCCGGGCTGATCAGGGCGGTGCCGTCGGGCAGAGTGCCGGTGGCCACTGTGCGCGCCCACACCCGCAGATCCTGCAGATCGGAGATCATCGCGCCGGCCGCCCAGGCCCAGGAGGGGTTCCAGTCGGTCGCACTCTCGGTCTTCCGGCTCGCGGTCTGGTCCGTGTACCCCTGGGCATGCGGGTCCGGGAAGGCGGCGTCGACCGGGAAGCGCGTGTGGTCCAGGCGGGCCGGCCGGAGGATGTTCTTCTGGATGAACTCACCGAGCGGCTGCCCGCCGGCCTTCTCCACGACCATGCCGAGCAGGACGAGGTTGGTGTTGCTGTAGTCGAACTGTTGTCCGGGTGGAAACAGCACGGGGTGCTTGAAGGAGTAGCCGAGCAGCTCCCGCGGTGTGAACGACCGCCTCGGATCGGACGTCAGCGCCCGAAGGAACGTCTCGTCCTCGGAGTAGTTGAACAAGCCGCTGCGCATCCCGGCCAGCTGGCGCAGCGTGATCCTGCTTCCGCCGGGCACGCCGTCGACGTACTTCCCGATCGGGTCGTCCAGCCCCACCCGGCCCCGCTCGGCCAACTGGAGCAGCGCCGTCACGGTGAACGTCTTGGTCTCGCTGCCGATCCGCATGTACAGATCCGGCGCCATCGGGCGACCCGTGCCCTTGTCGGCGACCCCGAACGAGCGTACGTAGCTGCCCTTGCCGGGCGTCCACAGTCCCACGGTCACGCCGGGGACGTGCACCTCCCTCATGATCCCCTGAACGGCCGCGTCGAGCTGCCGTTGCACAGCGGGCCCGAGGGCCGGTGCCTCGTCGGCGGGCAGCGACGGGGACGCGGGCATATGGGGTACGTCGACGGTGACCGTGACGGCGGCGGGTTCCCCTTCCTCCTGCCCCCGCACGGCTCCCCACACGGCTCCGGCCGCGATCGGCAGTCCGAGCGCGCCCACCCCGGCGGCGATCGCCACACCTTTACGCAACCGTCTGCACGCACGCACCATGAGCCGACTCCCACCGTGAACAGACCCGCGACCACGCGGAGGACGCAGGCCACAGGTCCCGAGGTCAGCCTAAGAGCGCCCGCGCGACCCCGCCTGTCGGCGTGTCACCCGCTCACCGGGAGGCCCGGAACCACGACACGCCGACGCCACGACCGATTCACCCGTTCGCCGAGGACACCCTCCGGGGCCGCGACCGGACCGCTCCCCGGCCGCGCCCGCCGAGGATCCGACGGCCGGCCGGCCGTCCGGCCACCCGGTTCGAACCACCCGTCGTCCGACGGGTCCGGCGACCCCGCCGACCGACACGGGACCGGCCGGTCACCCTTCCCTCACGCTCACATGAACTGCCTTCACCACGAAGGGAGTTAACGACTGATGAGAGGCGTAGACGGCGTCACCTCACACGTGCGCTCCCCCAGTTGGGACGGCCTCGGCGGTGCACCCCCAGGCCCCATGACGGCAGGCCACCGCATTCGGGCCGAGGCGGGCCGCGGCACGTCGTGGCAGGCCATGGGGCCCCGGCCCCGCATGACGAGGCGTCAGCGCCACTATTACTCCAAAAGGATTCTTCGTAATATTTTCAGCATGTCTGATATGACATACAAGAAGATGATCTGTACGTTCAATCTCGCATCGGCTCACAGCCGACGTCTCTCAGACAGGAGAAGCAACATGGCAACGCGTTCCACTGTGGTGACCGCCGCCCTGGCGGCCGGCGCGGCCCTGGTGGCCACCGGTATCACCTACGCCAACGCCGCCTCCGAGCCGGCCCAGGCGGCGGCTGCGGTCGCCGCCCCGGCTCCCGCCGCCGCTCCCGCTGCTCCGGCGGCGGGCGCTCCGGCCTACTCCGAGGGCAGCAACGGCAACGGCAACAACAACGGCAACGGCAACAGCTACGGCAACAACAACGACAACTCCAAGGGCCACGAGGGTGGCGAGGAGGAGGAGAACGAGGAGGAGGGCCACCACAAGGGCGAGGGTCGTATCTTCGTCAACGAGCGGGAGTACTCGCCCCACGAGAGCAGCTGCATCACGGTTGTCAGCGGCCTCGGGGCGAACAGCCTCAACGTCCGTAACGACAGCAAGAAGACCGTAGAGGTCTTCAACGGTGCGACCTGCGACAACGGCGCTCCTATCGCCACTGTCGGTCCCCACAGCTCCAGCAACGGCCTCTTCACCCGCCACGTCCGCGGCGGAGTGAAGGTCAAGCACGGTGTGGTGGGTAGCATCCGGATCGTGCACCGTCACAAGGGGTACGACGACTGACAGGGGCACTCGTGTTGCCCACACAACGAGAACCCCGGCCCGCCGGAATCGGGCCGGGGTTCCGGTCTGTAAGGACCTGACCGGTGTGTCCGCGTTCCACGTTAATCCTTTGCCGAACGACCCGCGTGTCGATCACGTAAAAAGCGAGACGTTGAGCTAAGGGCGCATCGGGCGGCGGCGCCCCGCCGGTCCCCGTGGGGCGCCGCCGTCGCCCTCCCGATGCCGGACACGGAGGCACAACCGGCTCCCGGCCGGGCGTGATCCCCGCCTCCGGACGGGCAACGGCCCGGCCGACCACCCGTCCCGCCAGTCGGGTGATGTCGTGCCCGACAACGCCCGTACGCGCGAAGTGATGCCGAGCCCACGGTCCATGCGCCGTGGCGGGGCGCCTGGACCACACGTACCGACGTCACTGGACCCCGTCCAGCACGAGGCGGACCTGCTCGCCGAACGCCCTGTGCTGTTCGTGGCCCGCACCCGGGTCCGGGACTGGCCATACGCGTGGCGCGCGTACTCCCCCTCCCCCTCCCCCTCCTCGGGGGGGGTTCGACCGCTGCAAAGGTCGGTGCGAGGGCGGTGGCCGGACACACCTCGAAATGCAGCGGCGTGTGCTCGGCCAACGGGGACGGGGCGTCGGCGGACAGGCGGCCCCCACGGGGCGAGGGTCAGCGGCCCTCACGGAGCAAGGGTCAGGCGGTGTGTTCGGTCGATGCCGCGGCAGCGGTCCGCGCGCCGATCACGGTCCGCCCACGGTCCGATTCGGGGAAGCGGTCGAGCATCGCGCGCAGTTCCCCGGCGCCGACATGGGCGCCGAAAGGTTCGGTGCCCGGTTCGAGCCGTACCCCTTCGGCGAGGGGGCCTGCCGTGACGGGGTCGAAGCCGACAGCGTCGACGAGATGCACGACGGCGGAGAGGTCGTCCGGAGCGTCACCGGCGATCGCGATCGCCTTACGTCCCGGCGCCCCCGCGGGCCGGGCCCCGTCTTCGAGGTCGTGGTATCCCATGTGGTTGAACGCCTTGACCACACGCGCTCCGGACAGGTACGCCTGCACGATCTCGCTCGAGGAAGTGAGCGGGTCGGTGAGGTCCTCGCGAATGCCGTCGACTTCCCACCAGTAGTTCATCGCGTCGATGACGAGCTTGCCCCGCAGCGCTTCGGCGGGAACGGTGCGGTATTTGCCGAGCGGGAGCGCCAGGATGATCATGTCCGCCCCCGCCGCGGCCTGCGCGGCGGTGACCGGGACAGCACCCGGCGCGAGGACCTCGACGGTGAGGGCGATCTTGGCGGGGTCGCCGGATCCGGCGACGAGCACGCGGTAGCCGGCTGCCAGGGCGAGTCGTGCCAGTACGGTCCCGACTTTCCCCGCGCCCAGGATGCCGACGGTGCGCACGGCAGGGGTGTCCATGCCTTCTCCGTTCATGGCGTCAGCCCGCGAGAAGGTCGCGGACCATCGGGATCACCTTGGTGCCGTACAGCTCCACGGCGCGCAGGCGGGCGCTGATGGGCTGTGTCCCGCTGGTGTAGATGAGGTCGAACCGGCCGACGTCGAGCGCCTTGACGGCGCGGGCCATCTTGCGGGCGACCGTCTCGGGAGAGCCGATGTAGAGGGAGCCGTGCTCGATCTCGGCGTCGTACTCCTCCTTGCGGATCGGCGGCCAGCCCCGCAGCGCGCCGATACGGTCCCGGATGACCCGGTAGTACGGCCAGTGCAGCTCCCGGGCCTCCTCGTCCGTGTCGGCGATGAAGCCGGGCGAGTGCATGCCGACCGGATGGGCGGTCGTGCCGAACTGGTCGGTGGCACGCTGGTAGAGGTCGATGTAGGGCGCGAAGCGCTCCGGGGTGCCGCCGATGATGGCGATCATGAGCGGGAGCCCGTAGTGCGCGGTGCGGACGACCGACTGGGGTGAACCGCCGACTCCGACCCAGGTGGCCAGGTGCCCGGACTCGGTCTTGGGGAAGACGTCGGCGTCGTCGAGCGGAGCCCGCTTGGTGCCGCTCCAGGTGACGGGCTTCTCCTTGAGCAGTTTGGCGAAGAGCTCGATCTTCTCTTCGAACAGCACGTCGTAGTCGCTCAGGTCGTACCCGAAGAGGGGGAACGACTCGGTGAAGGAGCCACGCCCGAGGATCACCTCGGCCCGGCCGTTCGAGAGCGCGTCCACGGTGGAGAAGCGCTGGAAGACGCGGACCGGGTCGTCGGAGCTCAGCACGGTCACGCCGGAGGACAGACGGATGCGGCTCGTGCGGGTGGCGATGCCGGCGAGGACCGTCTCCGGAGTCGAGATCGCGTACTCCGGGCGGTGGTGTTCACCGAGGGCGATGACGTCGACGCCGGTCTCCTCCGCGAGAAGGGCCTCGTCGACGACCTGCCGGATGGCTCGCGCGTCGGACACCGGATTGCCGGAGTCGTCCGTCGGCACATCGCCGAACGTGTCCAGACCGAAGACGAGATCAGACATGGGTGGGCTCCTTCGTGAGCAGTTGCTTCACCCGCGGGGCGACTTCGCGGCCCAGCAGCTCGATGGTGCGGGCTCGGGCTTCCCGGGGCAGGTTCATGACGTCGTACTTGAGGTCGAAACGGCTCAGGTGCAGGTCCCGGGCCATCGTGGCGATCTTGCGGGCGACCGTCTCGGGTGAGCCGACGAAGAGCGCGCCCGCCTCGACCTCCTGCATGTAGCGCTCACGGGTCGGCTGGTAGAACCCGCGTTCCTCCGCGAGTCGGGCCACGACCGGCTGCCAGTACGTCCACCAGGTCTCGACCGCCTCCTCATCGGTGTCCGCGACCATCCCCAGTGAGTGCTGGGCGACCGGTCGCCTGGCGTGCCCGAACTCTTCGAGTGCGCGGTGGTAGAGCTCGACGTGACCGGCGAAGCGCTGGGGGCGTCCGCCGATGACGGCCAGCATGAGCGGCAGGTCGTAGCGGGCCGCACGGACCACGGAGTTCGGGCTGCCGCCCACACCAATCCAGGTGGGGATGCCGCCGGTCGGCATCCGGGGATGCAACTGTTGCTCGACGAGCGGCGGCCGGAACTTCCCCGACCAGGTCACCGTCTCCTCGCGCTGGAGACGCATGAACAGGTCGAGCTTCTCCTCGAACAGCTCCTCGTAGTCGGCGAGGTCGTAGCCGAACAGCGGGAACGAGTCAGTGGCTGACGCCCGCCCGAGGACGAGCTGAGCGCGTCCGTTCGAGACCGCGTCCAGGGTGGAGAACTCGTGGTACAGCCGCACCGGATCGTTTGTGCTCAGTACGGTCACCGCGGTGCCGAGTCGGATGCGTTCCGTCGCGGTGGCGATCGCGGCGAGCAGAACCGGGGTGGCGCTGTCGTTGTGGCCTCGGCGGTAGTGCTCACCGACGCTGAACACGTCGAGCGACACGGCTTCGGCGAGCCTGGCCTCCTCGACGATCAGGCGAACGGTCTCGGCGTCGCTCAGCGGGCCCTCGGCATCGGTCGCGACCTCCCCGAACGAGTTGAGCCCCAGCTCAAAGCCTTGGGTCGTCATGGACTCCTCCTGCTGCGCTCCCGGCCGTAGGACACGGACCGAGTTCATTGACACGTCAATCATCAGTCCATATGATTGACGTGTCAACAAGAGAGGGTGGCGACACCATGCCAGAGCGACGGAAGGCCTATCCCACCTCTGAGGAACTGCGGATCTGGCGGGACTTCATCGAGACGACGGAAGCGCTCCGCTCCGAGCTCTCGTCACGCATGCAGAGGGAGTCCTCCTTGTCGCCGGGCGACTACGCCGTACTCCTCGCTCTGCGAGAGGCGGAAGGGCGGCGACTGCGTTCCTCCGAACTGGCGGCCCGCATCGGCTGGGAGCGCAGCCGTCTCTCGCACCAGATCGGGCGTATGGAGCGGCGAGGGCTGATCCGGCGCGAGGAGTGCGTCACCGACAGCCGAGGCGCCGAGGTGGTACTCACGCCGCAGGGCGCGGAAGCGTTCCGGGACGCGTCCCTGCCCCATCTGCGCGACGTGCACGAGCTGTTCGTGAACACCCTCACACGGGACCAACTCGCCGCCGCTGAACAGATCGCGACGGCGCTTCGGAACGGTCTGAAGGTGCCGCGCGACACCTGAGGAGGGTTTCCTGCGGACCGGCCGAGACCGCATACAGCGGTCCGGGCCCGTAGGGGCGAGCCGGTCGGGGTCGAGGCGGAGGACGCCTCCCGCTGTCCGGCCGACGCCGGCCGGACGCGGACGGAGCGGGTCAGCACGAGGTAAGGACGGCGCCCGGTTCGGTGGGTCGCCGCGTGGGCAGTGGCGATCTGCCTGCGCCCGGATCAGTGCCCGCACTCGCACCGCGATGACAGTGCAGACCCTCGACCCGGTCCGCTACGTGCGCATGGCTCACAAGCGCCTGCGGCAGCGCCTCCGCATCGGATCACAGCCAGGCGGTGAGCAGGTTCTGCACGGGGTCACCGCCTTCGCGTGCGAGATACAGCGCTCGCGAGCTGACCCACAAAACCGTCGTACCGAGACGCTCGGGGTAGCGCCTGATCATGGTGTGGAAGAACTCGACGGGGGTGTCGTGCGTGGCCAGGGTGACCTCGGCGTCGTCGAGGTACCGGCGGGTCTCGGCGATGAGCCGTGCCGCGTCGTCGTCGAGGTTCTTGTTCTGGTGGCTCGCGACGATCCGGCGCGGCCCCAGCGCGGCGACGGCGTCGATGGCCTTCCGCCAGGCCCCGAGACTTCCCTCGGCCGCCTCACCGAGGTATTGGTGCACACCGTTGTAGAGCACGTCGCCGGCCACCACCAGATCGAGGTCCGGCACATGCAGCACGGTGCAGTCGTCGCTGTCCGCGTGCCCGACTTCCACGATGCCGAGGTCGTGTCCTTCGAGGGTGAGGCGGTTGCCGGGTACCGTGACGGCCGTGACGGGGGACGGCGGGATCTGGCCCGGCCACATCACATCCCACAGCACCTCCCTGGCGGCCACGTTGTTGTGCATCTGCTCGATGGTGGCGGCCGAGGCCACCACCTGCGCGCCGAAGCGTTCGGCGAGCATATGGGCGGTGAACCAGTGGTCACCGTGTCCGTGGGTGGCGACGATGTGCGTCAGCCGCTTCCCGCTCGCCGCGACCCAGTCTCCGACCGTTCGCGCCTGCCCACGGGTCATGGGCGGGTCGACGAGTACGGCGTCCTGCCTGCCGTGGACGAGGGTGACCGCGACGGGCTGGTAGACACGGGGCTCCCCATTGGGCAGCAGCCCGGGGACGCTCTGCGGCACGGGGTCGAGGACGAGGACGTCGTGACCGAGGGCGGTGTCGCTGGACATGGTTTCTCCTTGCGAGGGTGAGCCGGTTGGCGCGCCTGGTCGAGGAAGCGCACGACATCGCTCGCGAACTCCTCGTGGTGCTGGAAGAGGAAGCCGTGGGCCGCGTCCGGGGGTGCCGGTAAGAACTCTGCCACCAGCCGCAAACGGCGGTGATCAGTCCTCGGACCTGGTGGGTTGGGGCAGCTCCGGCGTGCTCGTCGCCTCAGCGAGTGCGAGGCGACCGCCCTTCAGCTCGGGAACATAGTTGTAGATCGTGTTCCTGGAGACGCCGAGGAGCTTCGCGATCGAGGTGACGGTGTTCTCTGGGCGGGCGAGCAGGTCGCGGGCGTGACGCACCTGCTCCTCCGTCATCGCCGGCGGGCGTCCGAGTCGGACGCCGCGGGCGCGAGCGGCGTCCAGGCCCTCGTTGGTGCCCTGCACGATGAGTTCGCGAATGAACTCCGCCAGGGCCGCGAACACGTGGAAGACCAGGCGTCCGCCGGGCGTGGTGGTGTCGAGCGCCTCGTGCAGCGAGGTGAAGCCGACACTACGCTTGCGCAGGCCGGACACGATCGCGATGAGGTCCTGGATAGAACGGCCGAGCCGGTCCAGCGACGGGACGACGAGGGTGTCACCCTCGCGCAGGTAGTCGAGGGCTTTCCGCAGTTCCTCGCGTTCGGCGCTCTTGCCGGACTTCTTGTCGGCGAAGATCCGGATGCATCCTGCTTCGGTGAGTGCGAGGAGATCGGTGGTGTCATCGTCCTGGGGTGGCTGGCACCCGCCAGATCGTACAGAAAACGGTGCCCATCAAGTTCTTGAGCACATCGACTTTCTGACACCGTTTTATGGGCATGATCCGGCCCTGATCTGGCCTCGAACTCATACTTGCCGATCTTGCTCATCAATCGGTCGGTTCCTGAACAGCTATGTCTGCGGGGTGCTGTGCTTGCAACTGCGCTAAGTTTTCGGCAGCGCTGGGTGCATCAGCGGCGCCAATGCGCCTGTAAATATTCACCGCTTGGCGGAGGTCGGCGAGGGCGGCCTGCCACTGGCCGGTCCGTACCTGGCAGCGGGCGATTCCTTCGAGGGCGTGGGCCTCGTCCAGAGGACTTTGCACCTGACGTGCCAGGTGCAGGGCCTCCCGGTACGCGACTTGTGCCTCTTGCGGTCCAGTGGATGCAGCCAGGAGTGCGCCGGTGCTGTTGAACGCCTCGGCCTCGCCCTGGACGTCACCGACCTCCCTGAACAGGCTCCTAGACCGCTTCAGTAGGTCGGCGGCTGCGGGATAGTCCGCAGTTGCAGCCCGCACGCGGCCCAAGTCTTGCAGTGCGTTGGCCTCGCCATGGCGGTTGCCGATGGTGCGGAAGAGGTCCAGTGCCTGCTGCCCTAGGTCGGCGGCTGCCGGATAGTCCCCAGTCGCAGCTCGCACGCGGCCCAGGTCTCCCAGGGCGTAGGCTTCGCCGCTGCGGTTGCCGATGGTGCGGAAGAGGTCCAGTGCCTGCTGCCCTAGGTCGGCGGCTGCCGGATAGTCCCCAGTCGCAGCCCGCACGCGGCTTAGTTCCTCCAGGGCGTAGGCTTCGCCGCTGCGGTTGCCGAGGCTCCGGTACAGGTTCAGTGCCTGCTGTTCCAGGTCGGCGGCTGCCGGATAGTCCCCAGTCGCAGCCCGCACCTGGCCCAGTTCCCGCAGGGCATTGGCCTCGCCGAGGCGGTCGCCGAGGCTCCGGTACAGGTTCAGTGCCTGCTGTTCCAGGTCGGCGGCTGCCGGATAGTCCCCAGTCGCAGCCCGCACGCGCGCCAGGTCCCACAGGGCGTGCGCCTGACCTCTGCGGTTGCCGATGGTGCGGAAGAGGTTCAGTGCCTGCTGTTCCAGGTCGGCGGCTGCCGGATAGTCCCCAGTCGCAGCCCGCACCTGGCCCAGTTCCCGCAGGGCATTGGCCTCGCCGAGGCGGTCGCCGGTGCGGTGTGCGGTGGTTGCCGCGGTCTCGTGGAGGCTCATGGCCTCGTGCCAGGGGCCTTGCTGGCGGAGGTAGGCGGCCAGGGCGGCGGTGAGGCGGATGGCGTGGGAGTGCTGTGCGGTGGCGTGAGCCTGGTGGATGCAGGCGGTGAGATTGGGGTGTTCGGTGCGCGTCCAGGTCAGGGCCTGCTGGTGGGTGGCCACACTGGGTGCAGCAGGGGCAGTGCTGGGGACCGGGGCGGTGGGGCGGGAGCTGTCAGTGAGGTGTCGGTCGGCAGTCTCAACGGCGTGCTGGTAGTAGTCCAGCAGCCGCCTGGCGGCGGCTTCACGCACGTCGGCCGGATCGTGTCCGGTGGTGAGGGTTCGGGCGTAGGCGCGTAGTAGGTCGTGTAAGCGGTAGCGGCCGACGGCCGGGGAGTGGATGAGGTGGTCCTCGTACAGGGCTTCGAGTTCGCACCGGGCCTTGGAAAGGGGAATATCGGCGAGGGCTGCGGTGGCGTAGGCGTCGGTGTCGGGGCCGGGGTGCAGGCCCAGGTAGCGGAAGAGGCGCTGCCGCTCGGGTGGGAGGGCGCGGTAGGACATGTCGAAGGCGGCTTTCACCGCGCGGTCGCCGGTGGCGAGTTCGCCGAGCTGGTCCTGGGCGGCAGCGAACTCGTCGGCGTAGTCGGTCAGGTTCCAGTGGGGGTGGTGGGCGAAGCGGCCGGCGAGCAGGGCGATGGCCAGGGGGAGGAAGCCGCATAGCTCCACGATCCGGGCGAGGGCTTCGCTGCTGGCCGTTGTGGTGGGGGTGCGGTGGGCGAGACGGGTGAACAGTAGGGCCGCATCCGCCGACGAGAGGGTGTCCAGAGGCAGTGGGGTGGCGCCGTCCAGGGCGGTGAGGCGGTGGCGGCTGGTGACCAGTACCAGGCAGCCTTCCGAGCCGGGCAGGAGCGGCTCGACTTGGGCGTGGCTGGCGGCGTCGTCGAGCACCAGAAGCATCCGTCGTCCGGTGAGCCGGTCGCGCCACAGGCCGGCGCGGGCGTCCAGACCGTCAGGGATGCTGGGAGGGTCGATACCGAGGCTGAGCAAGAGGGCGGCGAGGGCGTCAGCTGGGTCGGCCGGGTTGTGGCCGGCGGTGTGGGCGTTCAGCCGCAGGAACATCTGCCCGTCCGGATAGCGGCTTGTGAGCTGGTGGGCGGCGTGGACGGCGAGAGCGGTCTTGCCGACCCCGGGCATGCCGTCGATGGTGTGGATAGCCACGACCCGGGATGGCTGCGTTGCGGCCAGGATCTGGTCCACCTCGGCCTGTCGGCCGGTGAAGGCGGCCACGTCCCGCGGCAGCGTCCGCAGCGCCGTGACCGGTGCCGGGGCCGCAGGCGCCTCCTGGATGACGTACTGGTCCCGCCCGGCCACATAGCCCTGCGCGTTGCCGTCGGCGTGCATCTCAATACGCACCTGTGCCGTCGCGTCTTCGCCCCTGCTCGCGGGGGTGGTCATGAGCCTGTGATGTGCTGGTCGCGGCCGGCCATGTACACCCGCGCGTGGTCACGGGCCTCGGCGCGCATGACGATCGACTGGACGCCGCGCTGTTCGTCCGGTGGCAGCGCCGGGACGAGGTGCTCCTGGAACAGACGCCGGAGCTCGCCGGCCGCCGCGGGATCGTCCGAGAGCAGCCGCTGGAGCCGCAGGCGCCAGACCCCTGTCAGCGCCTCTTCGGTGTCGTGGTCATGTTGCTCGCGGGCACTGAGAACGCCCGCGCGCAGAGTTTCCAACTCGGCCCCGATATCGTCCGCGTGTTCGGGGTGAAGCCGGTGCCACAAGGCTGCCGTGGCCGCCCTGGCCTGTTGCCAGGCGTCCGTGGCCATCGCACCCACCAACGCCGTCCCGGCAGCCAACACCAACGGGTCCATTCCGCCCCCTCGCAGAAAAAACCAAATAATAACTACTCATTCTTACGACCCGAAAAAGGTATTTACCAGCCAATATCAGCCCATCCCAGGTATCTCGTCGACGGCTGCCCTCAGGGGCCCCTGCACCAGCAGGTTGCCTCCCGTGTCGACGGCGGCGGCGTCTTCTCCGCCGCTGGAGACGTACGGGTTACGCAGCGAGTGCGTGCCAGGCATGGCAGCCACAGAGAGGGCAAGCCGGGTATCCATGTCGAGGTTCACCTCACCGTACGGGCGGACATGCGACCAGAACAATGGGGTCAGGCCGCGCCGGTCGGCCGGGGTGAGGAGCCTGGCCCACTCCGGTTCGTCGAGGATGTCCTGGAGCATCAGGGTGTTCACGTAGACCAGGGCGGACTGGAGGCTCCGCAGGCACAGGACGAACATCTCCTGCTCGTCGCGCCGGTTCGAGGCGATCTCCCCGCCCTTGCCGTAGGCGATCACGGAGTTCGCTCCGTTGGAGGACTCCATCACGTTCAGGCCCTCCTCGATCTCCCGTTGAAGGTCCCTCAGCCGCAGATAGCGGGCCACGAAGATGGTCTTCTGCGCGCGGCCGACCTCCAGCATTGCCGCGTAGGTGGGGTGGGAGGCGTTGCGGGTGAAGCGGCGCAGGATCGCCTCGGTGGACGCGGTCCGCGTTCGGATCGCGGTCGCGTACTTGATCATCTGGTCGTACTGCTGGGCGATGAGTTCCCAGCGGATCGGGCGGGTCAGTGCCGGCGTGAGGCTGGGGTAAGCGTCCGGGTCGCCGGCCGCCGACCGGTACAGCTTGACCTTGTTGATCCGCTTGATGCGGGGCAGCAGGTCGAAGTTCAGCAGCCGGGTGATGCCGAAGCCGATTTCCGACTGGCCATGGCTGTCTGTGTAGTTGGCCTCGACGTCCATGGTGGTGCCGTGCCGCATCGCGCCCTCGACCATCGCGGCGACCTCGGAGGCGGTGCAGTTGATCAGCTGGGAGTGGATGGCCAGGGACTTCTTCTCCACGTGCCAGTAGATGAGCACCCCGCGGCCGCCGTAGCGTGAGTGCCACTCGGTGAACAGGTTCTGGTCGTAGGCGCGCACGTGGATGGAGTCGGAGGCGACCGCGGTCGAGCCCTGGCCCCACAGATCGGCGCTGCGGGCGGCGAAGGTGGCGTTCGCTATCTGGATGGCGATGGCGCGGGCGGCCTCGGCGGACAGGTAGCGGCGGCGGACGTAGCGCAGTTCGTCCTCGGTGTGGCCGTGGCCGCCGAAGGCGACGGCCTTGATCCCGGTATTCGTGCCGTAGGCGTAGATCACCAGGAGCAGGCGCTCGGCCAGTACCTCCGCCGAGAGAGAGCCGCCGCCGGAGACAGAAGTGACCGCGTCCAGGCAGCCCGTGCGCAGGACGGCCTCTTTGAGCATGTCGATGAGCGGCACGATGCCCCATCGGCGCTGTACCTCAACCTTGATCCTGCGCAGGTTCTTCGGCTCGGGCTGGGCCTCGGCCGGGGTCAGCCGGATCGCCCCGGACTTCCGCTCGGCGATGTCCAGCCAGCTCAAGCGCGGCATCCCATCGTTCAGCAGCGTCAGTTCGGTGGTCATCTGCTCGCGCAGCTCGTCGACGAAGACGGCAGCGTCCAGCGGCTTGCGCAGCTCGCGGTAGTTCTCCTCGCGCCGCTCGGCGAAGTCCTGGGGCAGGTCCTCGTCCGGGTTGCGCCACTTGTCGGCGCCGACCACCCAGATCTCCTTGCACTTGAGCTGGTCGCGCAGGGCCTGGAAGGCAACAACCTCGTAGACCATGCGCACCACACGGCGTCGGCCGCGCTTGTCGGTACAGTGGACAACCTCCGCCCAGTCCCCGCCCATCGCCTTGTGCACGGGCACGGTCTCACCCAGCGGGTAGTACGTGGTGTTGCCCGCCGCCGCGTACCGGGCCACCAGCGCCAACGCCTCGATCACCGGCCGGTGCGTGTGGTTGGACGAACGGAACTCCAGCACATCCAGCAGCTTGATCAGCCCGCGCCGGTAGTGGTTGGTGTACGACGCCTTCAGCGTCGTCTGCACCGTGCGCCGGTAGACCGGGCCGCGGGTCTTGAACTCGTGCACCAGCTCCCGCAGCGTCTGCTCACCGCCGGACACCGCCGGGTAGACGACCTCGCGGACCGTGCCCTCCGGCTCGCCGATCGACGCGTCGGCGAGCTTAAAGAGGATGCTCTCCTTGCCCGACACCTTCTTGAACGCGTTGACCAACTGCTCGGTGACCTTCTTCTCCGCCCGCGCCCCGATCCGGTGCACCGTGGATATCAGCAGCTCCACCAGCGTGTCCGTGATCTCCCGCTCCCGCTCGTGCAGCAGCGCGGCCAGCAGCGTCACCCGCAGCGGCAGCGGGTGCGTCCGCAAGTGCGACGGGGATTCCACCGCGGCCCGCGCCCGCCATCCGGCCACCACCTTCGGCGCGACGTCGGCGAACAGGTCCGGCGGCAGCCCGATCGCACGGACCGCTAGCAGCTTGTCGATCTCGGTGAGCATCGTCTCCAGGCTCACATTGCCCGGAGCCTCCTTGATCTTCCCCAGGACCGGCGGGCCGTCCTCGCCCTCACCTGTACCGGCTTCATCGGGTATGGCGTCGTCCGCCTGGTCGGCGCCAGCGACCAGGGCGACGATCCGCTCCGTGCTCTCCACCGTGAGTCGCGCCGAGATCCCCGCCGTCAGCGTCTCCTCAGCCACTCGCAGCGTGGCGCCCACGATCCGGTCGCACCGCCCCGGAGTCGGCGGCTCAATGCTCTCGGTGCGGCAGCGAGCCAGCAGTTCCACCCGTACCTGCTCCGGCCGCCGCTCCTTGCACGCGACGTGCTCGGCGAGCCAGGCGGTCAGCTTGTCCGCATCCGCAACGCTGCACTCACGAAAGCCCAGGTGCCCGCGGATCTGCGCGCGGTGGTACTCAACCGTCCGGCCGGTCCACTCGTACACGTCCAGCTCGGCGGCGGGTACCTGTACCTGCCGGGCGACGAACTCCACTGCCTCGCCCGGCAACTCGAACCGGCTCCGGGGAAACCGGCCGTACTGCGTATAGAACTTCAGCAAAACGGCGAAGCCCAGTCGCGTCGCACCGCGCTTGCCGGACACGAGCCCCTGCTCGTCCTTCAAGAGTGTCCAGTGCTCGACCAGGTCGTCCAGGTCCAAAGGGGTACGGGCCACGGTCGTAGATCGTCCTCTCGGGGCTTCACCCCGCGCAGCTGTACGACCCCGGACTCACTCACACGAGTGACATCCTCGCAAGATCACCACCGTTTGCGGCTGGTGACAGCATTCTTACCGGCGCCCCCAGTCCTGGACCGACGACCGCGACCGCCGGCACGCCACCCACATCCCTGACGAGCGAGCCTTCACCACCAAGCCCGACCCGGCCAAGGCCATGGTGCTGTCGCCGGTCCAGATGACGCGGAGGCCAGCCCCCGTCGCCCGCCCGTCCGCATCATGCAGGTCCCGTCGGACCGCCTCGACCAGCCGGGAGCTGGAAACGGTCCGGGCCGAGCGGGAGGAACTCGCCTGCGCGGAGCAGGTGCTCGTCCGGTTGCACGCGCAGGCCGAGGCGGAGACGGCTGCACCGGCCGGCCGCCGACCACCCCGGGCGGTCCTCCGAAATCACCACCGCCCGTCATCACGACATCACACGCCATCTCCGCAAGGCCGGACTCGGCGCCCGCTGACAGATGATCTACAACCCGGACAACGAGCCACGACCAGCACGAGCCCCAGCGAGAGCCATCACACCGGCCCCGCGACCAGCAACTTCAGCGCGAATCGGGCTCGATGCGGACAGGAGTCGCGTCCCGAGTCTCAAACGGGCGCCCACGGCCCAGCCCGACTGACGCATGGTCACGTCGCTCGACGGCCACACGTCTGTGCGCGGTGGTCCGCAATCGGCGCTGGGCAGTGGTCGCACAGCAGCACCCAGAAGTGCCTGCCCGGCCAACCTGGGAGATGGTCGGCGTCTGTCAGCCCTCGGTCCAGCCATGGCGCTTCGCGCTCCGGGCGAGGCTCATACGCACATTCAGGATCTCCTCGCCGGTGAGCGAGGGAACAGACTGCAGCAACAGCTCCGTCACTTCCCTGAGGTACTCGTCGACACTGAGAACATCACACGTCGCCTCGTCGCCGCCTGCCGAGATCTCCGAAGCAGAGGCCACCGGCATCATCGGTCCCCTGCCGTCGGCCTCGAACGCCAATTGGACGGACGACGCCTTGGGGCCGCGGTCTCCCTCCTCGATCTTGAACTCCACGGCCAGCCCCAGGCGCACCTGGTCCTCAGGGAACCGTATGTCGTTCACGTGTACAAACACGTCCTCGCCCCCGTCCTCCGGAGCGATGAACCCATAACCCCGCGCACTGTCAAACCGCACCACTCGACCAGCAACCATCACAACAACCCCAATCCAGCGCCAAACTCTTGCAATGAGAACAACGGGTGATGCCACCCACAGCAATCGACTTCGACGAATGCTCGACCAGCAATGTGAAGGCGAGATTTATGAGCCACAATTGTACTGTATGGACTCAGGGTCCTGAAGCGACCTTGAGCAGGGCGTCGGCCCGCTCGGCGACGACACGGACACCACGGATCGCGGCGTTGACCGTGCGCCGTTTCGAGGCCGCCTCTCAGCCTTCAGCGCATCCACCTGACGCCGCGTGAACTGCTTATTCGTCAACTTCTTGTTGGGGAACCACGAGCCGATGGGGACCTCAGCGCCGTTCGCCAAATACGACACACTGGCTTGCCGCAGATGGGTCCCCGAATTCCCGGGATTCCATCTTTCGATCGCTCGGCATACTCCGCATCAGTAAAACGCCGAAGTGTCTTCTTGGCCCCGCCCTCAACCACCACAACATGCCCAGGAACCTCAATGCCCGCAGCCCCCGCCTCCTCAACCACAGCCCGCGCCAGCCTCGGCTTCGCACCCCCATCCTGATCCGCCTCGGCGTGTTCACCGCAAGCAGGGCGTCCGGGCGGTCGGGCCGGTGCCCTTCGGCGTGACGACGACGGACTCGACCCAGACGCAGCCCGTCGCGGTGGACAGCATGTCTCCGTAGCTGCCCGGCGGGGTGTTGTTGCTCCACTCCGAGTGGACCTCGGCACCGTCAGCGGGGCGGTGGGCGGCCAGTCGCACCGCATACAGCAAGGGATTGCTGTAGCGGGCCGACGCCCAGACCGTCCCGCAGGTGCTGCTGCGCCGCAGCAGCAGATCGCCGAAACGCTCGCCGCCGGGAAGGTCGAGAGGGACGGTCGTCACGGTGGAGATGTCCGCGTCGCAGCCGCGGGCCCGCGGATCGTCTCCGTCCATGTCCTCGTACGCGCCGGAAGGCTCCCGCTGATCGATGACGTGCTGGTTGACGGCCCGCCAGCCACGGGGTGAGGTGGTCGAGCCGGTCTGTGGCGAGCCGATGGCGAACGCGGCCACAAGGCATCCCGCGGTGAGGACGGTGATACCCGTGCCCGCGAGGAGGAGGTGCCTGCGACGCCACCGCCCTGAGGCCGAAACCGTTCGCCCGGCCGACCGGAGCGGAACCGCGTCCGGAGCGGCCGAAGCGGCGAAGGCGGAAGATACCGTGTCGTCCAGGAGGGGACCGGTATGGGCGGGCGCCGCCTTGCGTTCGTCCGCCGGTTCATCGGTGCCGAGGGCCTTGCGCGCATTCCGCCATCGCTGCTCGTAGGGGGCCGGATCGGCTCCGCATGCCTCGGCGAACGCCCTGATCACCTCCAGCGAGGGCAGTTGGCATCCTCTGGCCGCGCGTGAGAGCACCGACGCCGAGTAGTGGGTGCGTGCGGCCATCTGCCGGTAGGTCGGTAATCCGGACGCGGCGCGTAACTCCCTGAGGGCTCCGGCCAGTTCCTCGACGGGCCCGGCCAGCGGATCGATCTCGACTTCTCGACGGCCCATGTCTCCCCCGATGGATTGATGCATTGATGCGTGGTCAGGCGCATCTGCAACGCATCATGCCCATCGAGCTCCGAATCCACTAGACGGTTGAAAGACCGAGACGGTGGACCGCCGCAGGGGCCGCGCATCCAGGTGTGTGCGCCACCCGCACCCCGGAACCACCGGATTCAGCACCGGCCGGCGGCGTCGGAACGGGCGTCGGATCGGCGGATGGGGAGGGTTCATGAGTCGCAGTACGTGGGGATGCCGGTCAGCGCGAGCGTCCGCACCAGCACCGAACGCCGCCGGGCCCGGTCGACTGCGCCCAAGCGTGTCGGCGCTGCTCGCGGTGCTGGCCGCGCTTCTCCTGAGCAGCGTGGCCCTGCCGAACCAGGCTTTCGCCCGCGGCCGGGGCCAGGCCTGTGTCTTTCTCGCGCCCAAGGGAGCCGGTGGCTTCGGGCATGTCGGATGGGCCTTCCAGGAACCGCCCAGCGATCACTGGTTCTTCGGAGCGACAGAGGGCGCGGGCGGCGAGGAGGGCGGCCCGAACGCCCGGAAGATTCCGCCCGGTCAGCGCAACGGCGCGTGGGTGGACACCGGCAACTGGCGAAAGGTGCTCGACACGTTCCGGAACGCGAAGGCCAACGAGCATCCGGGGGGCTACTACAAGCAGTACACGTGCGCGGACGCGAACCAGAGCGCGGTGCACTCAGCGGCCGTGCAGGCCCAGGCCAACATCGGCAGGGGATACAACCTGTTCGGCGACAACTGCATGAACCACGCCTATGACGTGCTGCACGCCTACAACCTGACGCTGCCCAGCCCGAACGAGCCGATCTACGTCAGCCCCACATGGGCACCCAATCTCTGGGTCAACAAGCTCTCCCGCACACCTGGCTGGAACGGGCTCAACTCCCTGTGACACACGTCGAAAGGAACCGATCAGCGATGCGTAGCAGGATGCGAAAGCGGTCCGCGGCGGTGGCCGTCACGATGGCCGCCGCGGCCGGCCTGGCCTTCGCCGCTCCGGCGGGCGCGGCCACCACCGCCGGCACCCGCTCGGCCTCTCAGCTCTCGCCCCAGGTGCATGCCGACCCGGTGGAGTGCGAAATCGTCTATGGCGACGGCGCGAACGGGCATCCCGACGACAGCCGTACGCACGCCTACTGCAGCGGCGACGGTGCCGTCACCCTGCACGTGTGGTGCGCGGTCAGCCCGTGGACGGAGGTGGCGCGCTCCACCCACGCCGTCGTCCACGGCTGGGTCGAACTCGCCCTCGGTTGCGGGGTGTTCAAGACCAACCGAGCGACCTGGACCAGCCCCTGACCCCCGCACACCCACCGGCCCGGCGGGCAGTCCTGCGACTGTCCCGCCGGGCTGCACAACGCCGCCACGGTCGTCGTCCGAACCGCGCCGGCCTTCGTCTTCGGTTACGCCCCGACCATGCACCGCGGCCGCGGCAAGGGCCATGCCGTCGTGCACGCCCACCACGGACACGGGCGGGCCGGTTTTCCGTCGTTTAGGAGGCGCTTTACCGGTCGGTGCTTGGCTGGTACGGAGGATAGACAAAGGAGGCCACATGCCGGAGGAACGTGCGGACGACGCCCGGCGCGACGACCGAACCGAGGGCCGCCGCGTCGCGCTGGTGACCGGGGCAGCACGTGGCATCGGCCGCAGTATCGCTCTGCGGCTGGCGGCCGACGGATACGACATCATCGGCTTCTACCGTGCCGACAGCGACGAATCCCGGGAAACCGAGGCCAAGGTGCGGGCGTTCGGCGTACGGACCCTCTTCACCGAGTGCGACATTCGGGACCGGGACGCGGTGGACGACACCGTGCAGCGAGCGGAGGACGAGATCGGACCGATCAACGCCCTCGTCAACAATGCCGGCATCACCCGGAACGGTCCGATGGTGTTGCTCGCTGCGCAGTCCTGGGTCGATGTCATCGACACCAACCTGAACGGCACTTGGAACATCTGCCAGTCGGTGATGTACGGGATGCTGCGTCGGCGCGGCGGGACCGTCGTCAACATCTCGTCCATCGTCGCGCTGAGCGGATTCGTCACCATGAGCAACTACGCGGCGAGCAAGGCCGGCGTCATCGGCATGAGCAAGTCGCTGGCGAGGGAGGCGGCTCCGCACGGCGTGCGCGTCAACGTGGTGGCTCCCGGCATCACGGAGACCCAGATGATGGAGGACATCCCGGTGCAGGCCCGGGGGAAGATGCTGGAGCGCATCCCGCTTCAGCGGTTCGGCTCCCCGGACGATGTCTCCGAGATGGTCGCCTTTCTGCTCTCCGACCGCGCCTCCTACGTCACCGGTCAGGTGATCCAGGTGGACGGTGGCGCCTCCCTCTGACCGGCTCCCGTCCCGGCTCGGTGCCAGGCGGACGTGCGGCGTCCGCCTGGCACTCGTGCGTCGGCTGGTATTCGCCCGCCGCTCAGCCCGCCCCGCCGCGGCCGGCCACGGTTTCCGGCTCCTGTGACGGGCTGCCGAGGGGGCTCGACATGCTCACGGGCCGACCGAGCGCGGCCTCGACGCGCTCGGGCAGGGCCCAGCGGTACAGCGGCAACGCGCCCGCCGTGGTCACCACCGCGACGAGGACCAGCAGGGAGAAGACGTCCTGGCTGATCATGTGCTGGGCGAGTCCGATGTTGATGAAGATGAGGATCATCAGACCGCGCGCGTTCATCAGGCCGCCGACCGCCAGGGACTCGCGCCAGGGGAAGCCCATGCCACGCATCGCGAGTCCGCAGCCGAAGTACTTGCCGACGAACCCGGCCAGCAGCAACGACAGGAACGCCGCGACGAGGGTCAGGTCGGACACCCCGTTCAGCTTCGTGTTGAGGCCGGAGAGGGCGAAGAAGACGGGCAGGAGGAAGACACAGACGAACTCCATCGTCCTGGCGTGCAGAGCCTCCCTGAACGCGGGATCGCGTGGCATGGCGAGGCCGGCGATGAAGCCTCCGAACACCGAATAGACACCGATGTAGTCGGTGAACCAGCCCGCCGCCAGCACGGTCACGCACACCATGTACATGTCCCCGGGACCGAACTGCCCGGTCCTGGCCACCCGCTCCCCCAGCGGGCGCAGTACCCGGGAGACGACCAGCAGCATCACGGCGGCGAACACCGCGGCGAGGACGATGGTTCGCACCGCGTGCCACCAGTTGTTCCCGGAGTGAGCGACCACCAGCACGGCCAGGAGGCACCAGGCAACGGCGTCGTCGATGGAAGCGCCCACCAGCGACAGTCGTCCCAGTCTGCTGTTCTCGAGCCGGCGTTCGTAGAGGATGCGGGCGAGCATGGGGAACGCCGTGATGGACAAGGCGCCGCCGACGAAGAACGCGAATTCCAGCCGGGAGACGCCAGGACCGGACAGCGACTGGTACCAGAGAAAGCCGACGCCGAAGCCCAACAACAGGGAGGGGGCGATTCCGGACACCGCGAGAATCAAAGCCTTCCGGCCCTCTCCGCGCTCCCCACCCGCTTGGCTGCCGTGGTCCAACCCGACGCCCACCAGGAACATGTACAGGGTCAGACCCAAGGTGCTGAGCACGTAGAGAACCGGCTTCACCTCCTGGGGAAACAGCCGGGTCTGGAGGCCTGGGGCCACGGCGCCGAGAAGCGTCGGCCCGAGCAAGACACCGGCGACCATTTCCCCGAGCACACGGGGCTGTCCGACCATACGAGCCAGCCGGCCGCACACCGCGGAGGCGACAAGTATGCCCACCAGGGCGGGAATCACTCTGAGCACTAGATCCAAATTGGGGTCAGCCGAGGCGAGCTCAACGGATCGGCCCATACTCACCCTCTCGATTCTTCCTGTGAAGCTGCTGACTGCTTTCCATCAACGCCATTAGCCCAGACACCACTAAAGGGCGACCGAAGCCCGACCTAAACGTGCTGCCGGGCCGGATTAAGCGACTGATAAGTGGCATTTTGGGGGTGGGGTTTACCCTTCTCATGGATTCGCCGACAATGAGGAATCCACTCGACCCCGCCCGCGGTCGCAGGGGCGCGACTCGATTCAGCCGACCGCGCGCGAAGGAGCAGCAATTGAGGGCTGATTCCCTGGGCACGTTCCTCCTGCTCGGACGGCCGGTGCAGGTCTGGTGCGCGGCGGTCGGAGGGGAGGGCGGTCCCGAGCGCGCTGCCGATCTCGGGATGCTGCACGCTTCGGAGGTCGACCGGATGCGCCGCATCCTGCCGGAGGACGAACGGGCCGCCTATGTGGCGGGCCGGGCCTTGGTGCGCCATGTCCTCGCCGCACAGCTTCAGATGACACCGGAAGAGAGCGTCATCGTCGCCGGCGGCGGGGGGCGCCCCCGTCTTGTGGGACCGCGCAACCGGGGCGTCGATTTCAGCCTCTCCCACTCGAGCGGACTCGTGGCCGTGGCGGTGAGCACCACGGCGTGCGTCGGGATCGACATCGAGCAGCTGCTTCCGGGCCGGCCCTTCGAGGAGATCGCCCGCAGGTTCTTCGCCCCCGAGGAACGTGCGCTGTGGGCCCGCACACACTGCGCCGACCGGCTGCGCACGTGGTACCGCATCTGGACCCGCCGCGAGGCCTATGTGAAGGCGACCGGTGACGGCCTGCGCGGCATAGGCCGCGAACACCCCGGCCGGGGCAGCGGATGGGACACGGTGCCCCTGGACCCGGCCCCCGGATATGTCGGATCCCTCGTGGTGCTGGGCGAAGGTTCCCCGGCCCGCCTGACCCTCGGCGCTGAGAGGTGAGTGACCATGACCTTGGCCAGGCCCCTGTGGACCCCTCCGGGTGACGTCCTGGAGCACGCGCGTATCGGGGACTACCTCCGCTGGCTGGCGGACCACCGCAAGCTTCGCTTCCGGGACTACGAGGCGCTGTGGCTGTGGTCGGTGGACGACCTCGACGGCTTCTGGTCGTCGATCTGGGAGTACTTCGAGGTCGGAGCCGTGGGCGGCGGGACACCGGACAGGGCGTTCGTCGACGGGCCCACCATGCGGGGGGCCGCGTGGTTTCCCGGCGCCTCGGTCAACTACGCGGAGCGGGTCCTGCGTATGCCCGGGGCGGACGAGTCTCAGCCCATGGTGTTCGGCTACTCCCAGACCCGGCCCGATGTCGCCCTCACCGCAGGCGAGTTGCGCGACCAAGTGGCCCGCGCCCGCCGTGGCCTGCAACGCCTCGGCGTGACCCGCGGGGACCGGGTGGCGGCCTACCTGCCGAACATACCCGAGGCGCTGGTGCTGCTCCTCGCCTGCGCAAGCCTCGGAGCGGTCTTCTCCTCCTGCGCCCCGGAGTTCGGCGTCCGGTCTGTGCAGGACCGGTGGCGTCAGATCGCGCCCAAGGTCCTGGTGGCCGTCGACGGATACCGTTCCGGCTCCAAGGATGTCAGCAGGGTCGCCGAGGTCGCTGGGATCCGTGCCTCGCTACCGAGCCTGGAACACACCGTGTCGCTGCCCTATCTCGGCTGCGGACCGCAGGACCCGTACGCCACACACGACACACATGACGCGCACACCTGGACCGATCTGCTCGCGGAGCCGGGGGAACTGGACTTCGTCTCTGTGGACTTCACGCATCCGCTGTACATTCTGTACTCGTCGGGGACCACGGGACCGCCCAAACCGATCGTCCACGGCCACGGCGGCATCCTGCTCGAACATCTGAAGATGCTGGCGCTCCATCACGACCTCGGCCCGGGTGACCGTTTCTTCTGGTTCACCACCACCGGGTGGATGATGTGGAACTACCTGGTCTCGGGGTTGGCCGTGGGCAGCGCCGTGGTGCTGTACGACGGGAGTGCCCACCATCCCGACCTCGGCGCCCTGTGGCGGCTGGCGGAGGAGTCGGGGACCACGTACTTCGGCGTCTCGGCGCCGTTTCTCATGGCCTGCCGCAAAGCAGGGCTGACACCGCGTGCGGATTTCGGCCTGTCCCGGCTGCGCGGCATCGGCTCCACCGGCTCCCCCCTGCCCCCCGAAGGGTTCAGTTGGGTCTACGAGTCCGCAGCCCCGGCCGCCGGCTCCCTCGTGCTGACGTCGCTGTCCGGCGGAACCGACGTGTGCACGGGCCTGGTCGGAGGTGTACCGCTGCTGCCGGTCCACGCGGGCGAGATCACGTGCCGTTGCCTGGGCGCCGGAGTCGAGGCCTACGATCCCTCCGGCCGGTCCGTGACCGGGCAGACGGGTGAGCTGGTGATCACCCGGCCCATGCCGAGCATGCCGGTCGGGCTGTGGGGCGACACCGACGGTCAGCGCTACCGGAAGGCGTACTTCTCCGCCTACCCGGGTGTGTGGCACCACGGCGACTGGATCACGATCAACGAACGGGGCGGCTGCCTCATCACAGGGCGCTCCGATGCGACGCTGAACCGGAACGGGGTACGCCTGGGCACCGCCGAGTTCTACTCGGTCGTCGAGGATCTGGACGAAGTGGTCGACTCTCTCGTGGTCCACCTGGAACGGCCGGCCGACGGCAAACTGATGCTCTTCGTGCAACTGCGGGACGGACTACGCCTGGACACCGCACTGCGGCTGCGGATCTCCCGGGAACTGCGCGACGCCCTCTCCGAACACCATGTACCCGACCACATCGTGGCCGTGCCGTCCGTCCCGCGGACGCTGTCGGGGAAAAAGCTGGAGATACCCGTCAAGCGCATCCTGGGCGGCGCCGCACCCGAGGACGTCGTCTCGCCGGGGGCGCTGGCCGATCCGAACGCTCTGGACGCCTTCGTGGACGTCGCTCACCGCTACGGTATCCGCACACGCGAACGGACCTGACCGACCACGACGGCCGAGGAGAACAGAACGGATGACGGCCACGACCGCGCATACCACCGACTTCGCCGCACCGATCGACGACCGGTATTTCGAGGACTACCTCCCGGGCGCCGTCCACACCTACGGCAGCATCAGGGTCGACGAGCAGGAGATCCTGGACTTCGCCCGGCGCTTCGACCCGCAGAGCATCCACGCCGACGCCGAGGCGGCCGAACAGGGCCCGTTCAAGGGCCTGATCGCGAGCGGCTGGCACACCACCGCGCTGATGATGCGTCTCTACGCCGACCACTACGTGAGCAAGGTGGCCAGCCTCGCTTCCCCAGGAGTCGACGAACTGCGCTGGCTGCAGCCGGTCCGGCCGGGCGACGCCCTGTCGATCCGCACGACGGTGCTTCAGGCTCGGCCCTCCCGCTCCAAGCCGGACCGGGGCATCGTGCACACCAGGGTCGAGGTGCTCAATCAGGAGAACGAGGCCGTACTGACCATGACGGTGATGAACATGTTCCGTCGGCGCGATGCGGCGGACGGCCGCTCCGTTCAGGCGTCCTCACACAGCTGAGGGAACGTCAGCACGAGCTTGCCCGTGTGCAGGCCGCCCGCCATCCTCCGGAAGGCGTCCGCGGCCTGTCCGACAGGGTACGCCGTGTACGGCAGCGGACCCAGCTCGCCCGACGCGAGCAGCGGGCCCAGCTCGTCGAGCATCGACGCCACCAGGCCGGGTCTGGTCCGGCCCAGGAGGAGCAGGTCCACGCTGTGCAGGCTGAGGTTGCGCCGGAACGGTGCGAGCCCGATCGGGTTGCCGGCCATGATGTCGCGTTTGCCGATCTCCACGAACCTCCCGAACGGCCGAAGAAGTTCCAGTCCGGCCTGCTGGGCGGGACCGGCCAGCGAGTTCAGCACCACGTCGACACCTTCGCCGTCCGTGGCGGCCAGTGTCTCCTCGACGAACGCCATGGAACGCGAGTCCATGACGTGGTCGATCCCCAACTCCCGTAGATGGGCGTGCTTCTCGGGGGTCCCGGCGGTGGCCAGCACGGTCGCGCCCAGCAGACGTGCGACGGCGACGGCGGCCAGGCCGACTCCTCCGGCCGCGGAGTGGACGAGGACGCGCTCGCCGCGCTGCACCCGGGCCAGCCGGTGCAGGCCATACCAAGCGGTGAGGTAGGCGACGGGCAGTCCGGCCGCCTGCTCCAGGGAGATCCGGCCGGGAACCCTCAGCACCGAGGTGACCGGGACGTGTACGACGGAGGAGAAAGCACCCTCGGTGAAGGCGGCCACCCGGTCCCCCGGTGCCGGATCAGTGACGCCGCGTCCGGTCCGTGTGACGACGCCCGCACAGTCGAGCCCGGGTTCGGGGGCCTTCTCGAAGTAGTCGTCGAGCACCCCGAGTGCGGTGAGGACGTCGGGGAAGTTCAGCGCGGCAGCCGCCACACCGATCTCCACCTGTCCGGGGCCGGGCGCGCCCACGGAACGTTCCACCAGGTCGAAGGCGAGTTCGCCGGGGCGTCGCAGGAACAGGCTGGTGCACCGGCCCTCGTGCTCGGTCCTGAGGGTCATGGATTCGTCGTGCACGGAGGCTCCTGGCGGGTCGCGGGCCGGACAGCACGGGCCGGGGCGGTACGGAAGAAGTCCACGAGGAGTTCGTTGACGTCGTCGGGCCGCTCCAGGAAACCGAAGTGACCGCAGCCGTCCAGCTCCTCGTAGCGGCATTCCGGGATGGCGTCGGCCACGGCTCGGCCCATCGCAGGCGGCATGATCATGTCGTGGCTGAAGGCGACGACGAGCGCCGGGCGGCTCAGCTTCCGCAGCCCGGGCAGCCGGTCCTCGTTGATCGTCGCCTCGTACTGAGCGGCCCAGCCCTCGCTGCGCTGGGGAAAGAGGGAGAGCGTCGTGAGCCAGTCGTCGGCCCGCCGGTCGTCCGCCAGGGTCGCGGGCCCGAACAGCTGGGTCATCGTGGCGACGGCTGCGAACCGGTCGGGGAGGTCCTTGCCCGAACGCATCAGGTCCGCACACGCGAGGGCCAGGGCGTCACGGAAGGCGTCGCCCTTGCCCCGGGTGGCGAGCAGCGCCACCGCGGTGACCAGGTCGGGGCGTTCCAGCGCCAGTTCCTGGGCGACCATGGAGCCGATCGACACTCCTGCCACCCGGCAGGGCCCGATGCCCAGCTCCTCGATCAGGGCGGCCGTGTCGGCCACCAGATCCCCCAGGACGTACGGGCCGGGCGGCACGTCGGAGGGGGCGCTCCCCCGGTTGTCGAAGGTGACGACCTGATATCCGGCCCGGACGAGGGCCGGGACCTGGTGGCGGTCCCACAACATGGCCGATGCGGCCGCTGGAGCGATCAGCAGCAGCGGATCGCCCTCTCCGCGGATCCGGTAGCTCAGTCGGATTCCGTTCACCCGGGCCGTCGGCACGCGTATCTCCTGCTTCTCTTCGTCGGGTCGCACGCCGCGCCTCGGACGGCGTGGACGTCCGTCCTCATGGCCCCGGCATGCGGAGGCATCCGGTCGCGCGGGCGGTCAGCCGGGCTGGGAGCCGGCGGCCGCCCCGGCCTCCTGTGCGGCGGTGTCCGTCTGAGCGAAGAAGAAGCACTCCTCGATCCGGCGCAGTGTCCGGAAGTCGTCGGTACGCAGATTGCGGCGGTCGATGGTCCGGCCACTCGCCTTCTCGATGATCACGACGAACTCGATCAGGGACAGCGAGTTGAGCAGGCGGGTGTCGAAAAGGTCGAGGTCGGGGTCCACCTCGTCAAGGTCGGGGTTCTGGTCGAGGAACCAGTTGAGCACCTCGGGCGGAAGCGCGGACATCGTGGGACTCCCATTCTGGTCTGACGGTGCGTGCGATGGAGGCCGGGCGGGCCGGACATCCCAGGAGCGGTCTGACGCCGGTGCTCCGGCGCCGTCGGCCGGGGGCGGCACTAGGAACGGGCGGGCGCGGACGCGCGCCTGACCCCGAGCGAGGGGGTGGTTACCAGGTAGAGCCCCGAGGCCGCGTCGTAGAGGTCACTCGCCTCGATACGCAGAGCGGTGAAGTTCGGCTGCCCGTCCGGGGCCTCACGGTCGGCGCGTTGCCTGGCCTGGTCGGCCTCCTGGAGGAGTTCCGGCATGACGCTTGTGCCGCGCGCATCCCTGGCGTCGCGCAGGTCGCTCAGACCCGCGGAGATCTCGGCGAAGGCGCCGTTGGGACGGGTGTACTTCTCCTTCTCCCGCACCAGCCGTTGAGCCAGCCAGAAGTAGTTGTCCTTGCCCTTGTACTGCTCGTACACACCGGACACCAACACGATCAGCCGAGCGTAGGCATTGCGGAACAGGGACTCGTAGAAGCCCTGTGCCTCCGCCTCGCTGATGTCACCGCTCGCCGTGCCGATGACGGACGCCGCGGCCAGCACGGCGCTGTACATGGCCAGATGCACTCCGGTGGACAGCAGGGGGTCGAGGAAGCAGGCCGCGTCACCGACCAGGAAGTAGCCAGGTCCGCTGAAGCTGTCCGCCACATACGAGTAGTCCTGCTCGACACGGGCCCGGCCCAGGAATGTTCCCTTCGACAGCAGGTCTCGGACCGTGTCCGACTTCTGCACCAGGTGCTGGAGCATCTCCTCGTCGGAGGAGAACTGCCCGCGCAGCTCCGTGAAGCGCGTCTTGTGCGTCACGAATCCGATGCTGTACTGCTCGTCGCGCAGTGGAATCACCCAGTACCAGCCGTCCGGAGCGGAGACGACGTTCAGGCCGCCCGAGGGTGTCTCCGGCAGCAGTGAACCGCCGTCCCAGTAGCCCCACACCGCGACGTTGCGGAAGATCTCATGGGCTCGGCGGTCCCTGAAATGCTGGGCCGACAGCACACCCGCACGGCCAGAGGCGTCGATGAGGTAGTCGAAGTCGTCAACCCGGTGGGGGGTGCGGGTCGTGGCGTCCACCCAGTCGACGGCGACGGGCCGGTCCCCCTCGAACACCACCTTCTTGACGTGTGCCCCCTCGATGACCTCGGCCCCCTGCTCCCGGGCGTTTCGCAGCAGCACCTCGTCGAAGTCCGCGCGTTCGACCTGCCAGCCGCGTACATCTGGTCCGAAGAGCTCGTGCCAGTCGATCGTCCAGTCCTCGTTCCCCCAGCGCAGCAGCGCACCCCGGCGGCTGGTGAACCCCATCGCGTCCACTTTGTCCAGCACACCGGCCATATCCATCATGACGCGGCAGGACGACGTGAGGGACTCTCCGACGTGGTAACGGGGAAATGTCTCTCGTTCCAGCAGGGTCACGGAGATGCCGGCGCGCGCAAGCAGTGTCGCTGCCAGTGAGCCACCAGGGCCACCCCCCACGACCAGGACCTTGGACATGAAGCTCTCCTCAATCCACCTTTGGTGGAAGTTCGGACGCGTGTGTCCAGAAGACCACGTGCCGCTAAAACCCTGGCTTCTTGTCCCTAAAACCGGGAGCGCGCACGACGGAGGGGCAGGGCGTGGTGGGGGACAGCGCCCGCACGGAACGCTGCGACTCCCATCCACCAATCCCCAGAAACGGCGATCGATCAACTCGCACGCTCGGCCAAAATCGGCCGAGAGGGATCGTCCAACCATGTTTCGCGGGCGAGCACGGCACGTTGCAGATACTGAAGGCGTGCGCTCGGTTCGACGCCGAGCTCATGTGCGAGTGATATTCTGACGCGGCTGTAGGCCTGCAGGGACTCCGAGATCCGCCCACTGCGGTAAAGTGCGATGATGAGCCAGCCGTGCAGATTCTCCCAGGTGGGGTGCTCGGCGGTGAGGCCGTAGAGCTCACTGATGAGTGCGCTGTGCCGTCCCAGGGCCAACTCGATCTCCACATGCCGTTCGTAGGCGGCATACCATTTCTCCTCAAGCCGCCGGGCATAGCCGTCGAGCGCGGGGACGGAGCGCACGTCCGCGAGCGCCGGACCCCGCCACAGGGCTTTGGCCTCGGTCAACAGCGCCGCGGCGCCCTCCATCCGCCCGAAGGCGGCGGCGTTCCTGGCCTGCGCCACCATGGCGTCGAAGCACTGTAGGTCGAGTCCTCCCCGATTCACCTGCAGACAGTAGCCCGGCGGTCGGGTGGCGAGCAGACCGGGAGAACCGCCGAATTTCTTGAAATGCTTGCGGAGTTTGGATATATAGACCTGAAGAGCTGTCTCGGCGGTCCGTGGCGGCTCTCCGGACCACAGGGCATCGATCAGGTGCGACGTGGAGACCACACTGTTGGCATTCACACACAGGAGCGCGAGGAGCGAGCGGAGCTTAAATGCCTGTGGAACGACTGTGGTTCCATTGGCGTCTTCCACCTCGAGCGGGCCAAGTATTCGGAACTTCAACGTTCTCCCCTCCGGGCGTCTGAAGACCTTGTCAACCTTTGATGGGTTTTCAGTCACAAACGCGCTCAGATCGCGAGGTGCTCAAGACCGCACCGGGCTTGAGTTCCTCCTCCCTGGGGGAGCGTGACGCGCGACTGCGAGCCGTCTCGGCCAATGACGGGTGCACAGAATCCGCCATCACTTGTCAGCGCGCGCCGACCGGCCGGGCTCGTCTCAGCCAGTTCCCCCATCTACGGCCGAGCAAGGTCACACGGAGCCAATACGTCACTTACATCACACGGAGCCGCTTTAATGATCAATGGAACCAACTGGCGCCGTCAAGACCCTTGAGGAAGCCTTGGTGCTACCGGAAAGCACCGCGAAGGGAAGGTCGTTACGAGAAAAGTCCGAAACTCGGCTTGATTTCAGCGACGATGCCGCCTGCCACGCGCGTGCTCCGAGCGGGTCAGCCGATCCGCTTCACCTTGTTGCGCAGCCAGAAGGGACGTCGGCCCCGCGCGGTCGGGAAACGGCGCAGATCCCGGCGGTACTGGCGAGCGGTCGGCGGCTCTTCCCAGGCGGGCCGGCGCTCTCGGTCCACGACCGGGGACATGAAGCGCCAGGGCCTTCCGTCCGAGCGGCTCCGCCACGCCGGATCGACCTTCTTGACCGTCATGACCAGCACGTAGAACACGCCGTGGTCCACCGAGTAGCTCGCCTCACGCAGCCGCCACAGCGCATCGCGCTCGGCGAAGTCGGGAAGCTGCGTGATGGCGCGGCCCGAGTCGTCATCCTCCGCCTCCGACGGGTACCACCCGGCCCGACCGGCCGGCGGATCCACCTCCAGCTGGACTTCCTGGTGTCCTACGACGGCTCGGTACTCCAGGGTCAGCGCGTCCCACTCGGGCGGCGCCTGCGCCATCATGGCCGCGACGATCCGGTCGCTCAGGCTCTGCCGCTCCTCGTCGGTCAGGGGCCGGACGTGGGCCTCCCACGTGCGGCGCTGCCGCGCGGTGGGTCCGTCGCCGTATCCCGGGAAGTCGCTGCTGTACTTCACGTCCAACAGCAGCCGCCCCAGGAAGGCCCGACCCTGGTAACTGTTGTAGTAGTAGAACCGGATGAGCCAGAAGTCGAAGTCGAACGTGACCGACGTGTCGGTGCGGCGGTAGGTGATCGGGGTGTGCTCGCCGAGCCACTCGCCGAGAGAGTTCTCCCGCCCCAACGCTGCGGCCAGCAGCCACTGCAGGACACTCTCGACGACGAGCACGCCGAAGAACCAGACGACACACACAACGACCGTCAGCGGAGCCGCGAGCCATGCCGGGCCCAGGCCCGTGCAGAAGCGGTACACGTGGGACGGCGGCCCGGTCAGCGCGGTCTCGACAAGGTCGGGCAGCGTGGTCGCGTATCCGGCGAGGTACACCAGGACGGCCCCGTTGAGCAGGTAGCGGGCCACGCTGAGGACATCGCGCGAGAACCCCCAGTCGGGGCGGAAGCCGGCGATGCTCCTGCCGCACTGTGTCACCAGTACGAGCAACTGGCCGACCACAGTGAGCAGGGCGACCCGGCCCTGGAACCCGGGCTGCCCCTGGAGGCGGCTGGAGATGAAGTATCCGGAGAACCCGGAGATGAGCGCCCGAAGGAGCCAGACCGCCAGGATCACCAGCCGTCCGGTGAACGCGACGCCTGCGGAACGCGCTACCGCTTCGTCCCCGGGCGGACGCAGGGCCGGCGGGTTCAGCAGCAGGACAAGGCTGGTCAGGGCGGCGATGGCCACCGACAGCGAGGTCCTCGCCTGCCCGTGGACATCGCCGAACGCCGAGAAGAGCGACAGCCCGATCAGCGCCAGGAAACCGAGAACCAGTGCCGTGATCCGTATTCTTCCCCCGTAGGACACCGCTTCATGGTAGAAGTCCCTTGCGCGGTAGGGGAGTTGGCGTCGCAGCCGACGTCCCCACGTGCGCGTGTCCATACGCGCTCGCGGAAGGCTGTGCGAGGGCTCGAAGGCCGGTCGGCTCCGCTGCTCGGCGAGATCACTAGCTAGCCGCGGGGGCTGCTGATCCGTTCGGGTTGGATCACATAGATCACCCGGACCTGGTCGCGGCCGCCGAACCATGGGTAGGGGCCGCCCAGATATTTCTGCGCGAGTGCCTCGATGTGGTCGACCGCTCCCTCGGTGGTCACACGCACCACACGGCCGCGGATCTGGACGTAGGAGGCGGGGTCCGAGGGGTCGGCAACCGCGATGGCCACCCGTGGGTCGCGCGCGATGTTCCGGGTTTTTTGATGCGACTCGACGCTGTTGATCAGGACGTGCTCGCCGTCGGTGTCGACCCATGTCTGGGTGAGCTGGGGCGAGCCGTCGGGCATCGTGGTAGCGATGTAGCAGGTGCTGGGGCGGCGCAGCAGCGCCAGCACGTCCTCGCCGAGGGGTACGGGCACAGGGATTCTCCAGGGGACGGTCAGGTGGGGTACGGGGGCCACGGTAGCCGCGGCAGGGAACCCGGCCCTCCTCCGCCCCCCCTGTTCAGCCGTGCAACCACTCGAACACGGTGCGCGGCGTCGCTCCCCCTCGTCGTGTCAGCGGACCGAGTCGGCGCTGGACTCCCTGCCCCAATCCGGGGCAACGACCCGGCAACGCCCCGATGACGCCGGTCATGGCTTGGCCAAGCGCTTCCCGCACGTTGGCCGCATATTCATCCCTTGCCCCTGACGGCCCGAGCAGCGCCGGGCGGAGAGTGATCGGCGGACCGACCGTCACTCCGAAGAGCGCCTCCCTCCCCCCAAGAAGGAGCAATCATGACCGAGTTGACTCGTCGCAGACTCCTGGGCTCGGCCGCCGGCGTACTGGGCGGTGCCGCGGCCTTCTCCCTCCTCCCGCCGACCGTCCGGAAGGCCGTCGCCGCCGGGCCGCCGGAACGCAGCTCGCTGCACGACATCGAGCACGTCGTCATGCTGATGCAGGAGAACCGGTCGTTCGACCACTACTTCGGCACCCTGCCGGGCGTCCGCGGCTTCGCCGACCCCCACGCCATGAAGCTCGACAACGGCCGCAGTGTCTTCTACCAGCCGGATGCGCAGAACCCGAAGGGCTACCTCCTGCCCTTCCACCTCGACACCCGCACCTCGAGCGCGCAGGCCATCCCGTCCACGTCCCATGCCTGGTCCGTGCAGCACCAGGCATGGAACGGCGGCAAGATGGACCAGTGGCTGCCGGCCCACCGCAAGGCCGACGGCGCCAACGGTCCTTATGTCATGGGGTATTACACACGCGAGGACATCCCGTTCCAGTTCGCGCTCGCCGAGACCTTCACCGTCTGCGACAACTACTTCTGCTCGGTGTTCGGCCCGACATGGCCGAACCGCCTGATGTGGATGACCGGCACGATCGACCCCGGCGGCGCGCGGGGCGGACCGATCGTCAGCAACGTCGCACCCACGCCGTACCGCTGGACGACGTACGCCGAACGGCTGCAGGCGGCCGGCATCAGCTGGAAGGTGTACCAGCAGGACGACGACTACGGCTGCAACATGCTGGAGCAGTTCGCGGCGTTCAAGAACGCGCAGCCGGGCACGGACCTGTACGAGCGGGGCGTGCGCCCCCAGCCGGAGGGCACCTTCGAGGACGACGCCCGCTACGACCGACTGCCGGCGGTGTCGTGGATCATGCCGACGAGCTACCAGTCGGAGCACCCGGACTACCTGCCGGCGGCCGGAGCCGACTTCGTCGCCTCCAAGATCGAGGCGATCGCCTCGAACCCGAAGGTGTGGCGCAAGACCGCTTTCATCCTCAACTACGACGAGAACGACGGCCTGTTCGACCACGTGGCCCCGCCCACCCCGCCCGCAGGCACGGCGGACGAGTTCGTCCAGGGCTTGCCGATCGGCGGCGGCTTCCGCGTCCCGGCCATCGTCATCTCGCCGTGGACGGTGGGCGGTTGGGTGGCTTCCGAGGCCTTCGACCACACCTCCGCGCTCCAGTTCCTGGAGCAGTTCACCGGCGTCGAGGAGCCGAACGTCAGCAACTGGCGACGTTCGACGTTCGGTGACCTCACCTCCGCCTTCCGCTTCACGCACGCCAGCCCGCGCCCGCCCCGTCTGCCCGACGACACGGCGGAGCAACTGGAGAAGGCGAAGAAAGAGGTGGCAACACTGCCGAAGCCGACGCTGCCGGGCGCGGACCAGACGTTCCCGCGCCAGGAGAAGGGCGACCGCCCCCACGTGTGAGGGGCCGACACCCGCGCCGGTGTCCCGTGAAGCCGTCAACGGGACACCGGCACCGCAGCGCGCCGGTAGGTCGCCGTCGGTTCGCGACCGCTGGTCGAGCCGGATCCCTGCGTATCTCCGCCTCCCTGCCGTCGCGCCGGAGCAGGTCGCGCGGTTCGTTGCCACGACGTGGCTCGACCTCCGCAGCCGCCATCGCAGCCGTTGAAGATCGTCGGCGCCACCGAGTGAGCAGCGACCGCCTGGCGACAGGCCGGACGGCACCGCGGGTCATCCGGTCCGTCGCGCCTTCGCCACCTCGTCGGCACGGTCGGCAGGCAACGCGGTCGCCGCCTCGGTGAACGGGTCGCGCGGGCTCTCCAGCTCGATCAGGCCGACCGTTTCGCGCTGGAGGAGGGACGCGAGCGTCCGGTCGACGCACACGCGTATCTTGCGGTTCATCGTCGGCACCCGGCTGCCCGTGGTACAGACGGTGGAACCACCATGCCGGACGACCCCTGAGCTTGAACTTGTCGAAGAGGACCGCCACACCCTTGTGCAGGCCGAGGCCAACCACCGCGCCCAGGTTCTTGTGCCGGTACTCCTTCAGCGGGCGGCCGCGCAGCGTCGCGAGCCATGTCCTCGGCCTCGGCGATTCACTCCGGCAATTTGGTTACGAACTCGCAAAAACTCCTGCTCAGGAGCTTCCATGCGTCAGATTTATGGATATTGAGCGCTTCAGGCATTGGACGCATGTTCCAGCGGCGTCGAAGCTCGTCGGCATCCCCGATTCCCCGGACCGACAGGATTCGATCGTGAAGAAGCAGCAGAACCCGGCGGCGACCCGCATCGAGACCACCGCTCGGGGGCGTGCCGTGCTGAACAATCCCCGGCTGAACCGGGGCACCGCCTTCACCCGGGAGGAACGCCGGGAGTTGGATCTGGTGGGTCTGGTGCCGCCCCAAGTGCTCACCCAGGACCAGCAGGCCGAGCGGGCGTACCAGCAGTACGCGGCGCAGCCGAACGACTTGGCCAAGAACGTCTACCTCACGGCACTGCACGACCGCAACGAGGTGCTGTTCTTCCGGCTGCTCGGCGACCATCTCGGGGAAATGCTGCCGATCGTGTACACCCCGACCGTCGGCACCGCGATCGAGCGCTACAGCTACGAGTACCGCCGCCCCGGCGGTGTGTACCTGTCGGCCGACGCCCCCGAGGACATCGAGCGCTCCCTGCGCGCCTCCGGCCTGGGCCCGGACGACGTGGACCTCCTCGTGGCCACCGACGGCGAGGCCATCCTCGGCATCGGTGACTGGGGTGTGGGCGGCATCGACATCGCGGTCGGCAAACTCGCCGTCTACACCGCCGCCGCGGGCATCGACCCGCGCCGCACGCTGGCGGTGATGCTCGACGTCGGCACCAACCGCACGGAACTGCTGGAGAACCCGCTCTACCTGGGCAACCGGCACGAGCGCGTCGACCGCGAGACCTACGACGCCTTCGTCGACGCCTACGTCACCGCCGCCACAAAGCTCTTCCCGAACGCCATGCTGCACTGGGAGGACTTCGGCCCGGCCAACGCCCGCCGCGTCCTGGACCGTTACCGCGAGAAGGCCTTCACCTTCAACGACGACATCCAGGGCACCGGCGCCGTCAACCTCGCCGCCGTGCTCTCCGGCGTCAAGGCGAGCGGCGTCCCGCTGACCGACCACCGCATCGTCGTCTTCGGCGCCGGAACCGCCGGCGTGGGCGTCGCCGACCAGCTCCGCGACGCGCTCATCGCCGCGGGACTGACACCGCAGCAGGCCACCGCCCACATCTGGGCCGTCGACCGCCACGGCCTGCTCACCCAGGGCCAGGACGGCATGCGCGACTTCCAGATCCGATACGCCCGCCCCGCGGCCGAGGTCGCCGACTGGCAGCACGACGAACGGCTCGGTGGCATCCCGCTGGCCGAGGTCGTCGACAAGGCCCAGCCCACCATCCTCATCGGCACCTCGGGCCAGGGCGGCGCCTTCACCGAGGAGATCGTCCGCACCATGGCCGCCCACGCCCGGCGCCCGATCATCCTGGCCATGTCCAACCCGACCCGGCTGGCCGAGGCGGTCCCCGGCGACCTGCTGGCCTGGACCGGCGGGCGCGCCCTGATCGCCACCGGCAGCCCCTTCGACGCCGCCGAGTACGAGAACGTCACCTACCAGATCGGCCAGGCCAACAACGCGCTGGTCTTCCCGGGCCTCGGCCTGGGCGCGATCGTCGCCGGCGCCAACCGCGTCACCGACGGCATGCTGGTGGCAGCCGCGCACAGTGTCGCCGAGCAGACCGACGCCACCACCCCGGGGGCGCCCATCCTCCCCCTCGTCGACCAGCTCCGCGACACCTCTGTTGCCGTCGCCGTCGCCGTCGCCCGTGCCGCCGGCGCCGACGGTGTCGCCCACAAGCCGGTCGACGAGCGCATCGAGGACCGTATCCGCGCCGCCATGTGGCAGCCCGTCTACCCGCCGATCAAGGCCGCCTGACGCTCACCTCCTCGTCGGCAGGCCAGACGATCCGGCCGCCGAGGAGTCCCGGGAATCAGGCCCGGCGGTCGAACGCGACGACGCGCGCCGCCGAGGCTCGACCGCCCTGTCCGCCCGTGCCGCCGACGCCACGCCGCCGAGCGGATCCGGCCACAACGCCGGGGTCCGGCACGCCCCTGACCGGCCGGCACCGGGCTACCCTGGCCTCCACCGCCGCGGTACGGGAACCGGCAACGCCACGCCGTCCTGCTGGCGGTCTGCGTGCTCGCCGCCCAGCTGTGCGCCGCGCTGCTGCACGGCCCGGTCAACCGCGCCTACGCGCAGACCGAAGCCGCCCTGGCCGCGACCGTCCGCTACCGGGATCTGGCCCAGGGCGCCTCGTCGGCCGACCGGAACGCGCTGCGCCGCGCCGCCTACCAGCAGTTCGCCGAGGTCCGGCGCGCCGCCGCGCACGCCCGCCGCGAGCCCAAGCGCCCCGGACGCCGGATTCCCGACTGGGAACAAGCCGTCACCACCGCCGACCGGCTCTGCGGTGCCGTCACCGCGCGGTCCCCGACCGCCGACCGCGACCGACGACGAGCCATGCGCTCAGCACCTGAAAACGCATCATCCGATGCAATGCGAGAATAAGGGAATGGATCTCCAGGTACTGCGCTCCTTCCAGGCCGTGGCCGAGGGTGTGACGGTGACCGACGCGGCGGCCGAGGCGCGCATCACCCAGCCCGCCCTGTCCCGGGCCCTGAACCGGCTCGAGGAGGAAGTCGGCGCGGAACTCTTCCAGCGCGTCGGCCGCCTCCTCCAACTCACCCCGGCCGGACGCGTGTTCAAGGAGTACGTCGACACCATGCTCGACAGCTACGACCGCGGCCGGCGAGCCGTCGCCGAGGTCGTCGACCCCCACGCGGGCACGGTGTCGCTGGCGTTCCTGCACACCCTGGGCACCTGGCTGGTACCGAGACTGGTCACCGGCTTCCGTGAGACCTTCCCCCAGGTCCGCTTCGAGCTGCACCAGGACGGCGAGACCGGCCTCGCCCAGCACCTCCTCGACGCCACCGCGGACCTGATCATCACCAGCAAGGATCCCGGCCATCCGCTGATCACCTGGCGCCAGTTGCTCGTCGAACCGCTGTGGCTCGCCGTCCCCGCCCAGCACCGCCTGGCCCAGCGCCGACGGGCCCGGCTGGCCGAAGTGGCCGAGGAGCCGTTCATCGTGCTCAAGCCCGGCTACGGACTGCGCAGCGTCACCGAGACCCTGTGCCGCCAAGCCGGCTTCACCCCGCTCGTCGGCTTCGAGGGCGAGGAGGTCGAGACCCTGCGGGGCCTGGTCGCGGCCGGCCTCGGCGTGTCCCTGATCCCGGCGTCACCCAACGTCTCCGACGCCCCCGTGACCGGCCCGGACATCCTCATCCGCTACCTCAAGGTCACTGACGTGCACAGCGCCCGGGACATCGGCATCGCCTGGCTGGCCTCCCGCACCCTGCCCCCGGCCCCCCGAGGGTTCATCGACCAGGCTCTGAGCGCCACGGCCCAGATGCGGACGGCGACCGCACCCCCCGGCTGACCCCGTACTGATGACCGGAATGCATGAATTTCAGGAACATCAGGCATTAGACACATATGACGCCTTCTGGGAGCGTGAGCGCTGGAGCTGCGGCGCCCTTGGCCGCGGCCGATCTGCGCCTGCCGGACGGGAGGGACCAGTGACTGCTGCGAACACGGCCGCACGCGCCACACTGGCGACCTGACCATTGGTCCTTTTTCTCACCATCCGTGGCGGCACCGCCCTGCTGTGCCGTGTGCGGACACTGACGGCCTGCCGGAGAAGGCCGAGCGGAGATGGCGACGGATCCTGCGCCGCGAGCGCCGACTGGCCCGCAGACGGGAGCTGCGGCTCTTCTCCGCGGCGCAGCGGAAGTCGCTCCGCCTGCTGGTGGAAGGCAAGAAGGACCCGCTCAGCGCCCCGACGCGTACGACACCTTCCAGCAGCTCGGGAACGCCGCCTTCGGCGCTGATCTGATCGGCGCCTGGGACAAGACACGCCGCCCGTACCTCTTCGACGCCGCGTGCGGGCGATACCCCTTCCACCGGCGTTAGAGCCGACGGGGATCGGGTCCTTACGTCGCCCTTTCAGGGCGCGTTCAGACCGCCTGGCGAATCCGGCCGGACGAGGACGGTCCCCGGGCATCCCGCGGCAGTCCCCGCCCTTCGCGGCGGTGTCATCCGGATCGTCACGGTCCGGGGCACCGGTCGACCCCTGCAAGATCAGCCGTCTCCGGCGGCCGGGCTGATCACCACCTCTTGAGGTTCGCGACAGGCACACGCGCTCACCAGGAAGACACCCGCCCCGGCGTCAGCGCCCCGGGGCGGCAGGCGACTGACCCCGTCCGTCTCACGGTCTGCATGACCGCCACGCCTCACACCCACCGGCGGGCGTCCGACCGGCAACGACGAGGAGCGGGACCTCTGAGCGCTCCGCTCCCCTGGAAGTGCGGTCATTCGAGTGCGGACCCTCGGTGACATGTCACGCCCACACGGCGGAGCCTCACGCGCGCCACGTCATAAAGCACGAAATGTGCCACTATTCTCTCTGGTTGACGGTCCGAAACCACATGCCGGGGCCACGACCCGCCCCGCATGAACACGGACGACGTTCGTCGTGTCCGGCTCATCTGGGCCTCGGCCTCCCCGAGCACGGCACCCCACTCCTGGAGAGGCGGTCATGCGCTCACTGTCCAAGGTGACCGGGTTCCTCGTCTGTCTGGCACTTGCCGTGACCTGGCTGTCCGGCTGTGACGAGCCGCAGCCCGAGCGGGCAGCGTCCGGCGCGTCGCCGTCGGGGCAGCCGGCCAGGGGCGCCGAGCTCCAGGATCCCCCGGAGGTGGTGAGCGACCACGGGGTGCTGCGGACCACCGTCGTGGTGGAGCGGCGCAAGGTGTGGGTGGGCGACCGCCGGCTGTGGGCACTGACCTACAACGGCCGCTACATGCCGCCCACGCTCCGCGTCCAGCCGGGCGACCGTGTCGAGCTGGCCCTGGTGAACCGCGTCGGGGCGAAGTGGCAGGGCGTCACAACAGACACCAATCTGCACACCCACGGGCTGCACGTCTCGCCGCGTCAGCCCGCCGACGACATCTTCATCTCGATCAAGCCCGGTACGACCTACCACTACTCGTACCAGCTGCCGCGGGACATCACGCCGGGCACGTACTGGTACCACTCGCACATCGACATGTACTCGGCCGCTCAGGTGGCCGGTGGCGAGTCGGGCCTCATCATCGTCGACGGTCTGCGGAAATACCTGCCGCCGTCCCTGCGCAACGTCACCGAGCACGTGATCGCTCTCAAGGACGACCAGATCCAGGGCGACGCGATCAAGATCAATCCGCTGTCCATCCAGGCGAAGACCAACCGCACGGTCAACGGCCAGCAGAATCCCGTGATCCACATCCGCCCGGGAGAGACGCAGCTCTGGCGGCTCGCCAACATCGGCGCCAACATCTACTACAAGCTGCATCTCAAGGGCAGCACCCTTCATGTGATCGCCCAGGACGGCTATCCGGTCCACCGCGTCTACTCCGCGGACACGTTGATCATCTCGGCCGCCGCCCGGTACGACGTGCTGGTGCAGGGCGGCCCGGCGGGGACCGCCCAGTTGGAGACGCAGCCGTTCTACACCGGACCGGCCGGCAACAGCTTCCCGCAGGTGAACCTGGCGACGGTCGTCACCGGCGGTCCCCCCACGGTCCCGGCCCGCATCCCGTCAATCTTCGGACCCCTCGTCGACCTCACCAGCGCAAAAATCGCGGGCCGCAAGACGATGGTGTACACGGAGAAGAACGACCCCGACAGGTTCTACATCAACGGCAAGCTGTACGACCCGAACCGCGTCGACTTCGTCTCCCGGCTCAACACCGTCGAGGAGTGGACGGTTCGCAACGACACGCAGGAGGACCACTCCTTCCACGTCCACACCAACCAGTTCCAGGTGATGTCCCTGAACGGGAAGGCCGTGGACCCCGCCTACGCCTGGCACGAGACGGTCAACATCCTTCGCGGACAGCAGCTCGTCCTGCGGATCCGCTTCGCGGACTTCACCGGGCGGACCGTGCTGCACTGCCACCTCCTCAACCACGAGGACAAGGGCATGATGTCCGTCCTGGACATCGTCGACGGTCGCTAGGACAGGGCGTCATGAGGGGCTGCGGTGACCCACACGCACCCGCTGCGGCCGGGCCGGGCGGACGGGGTCTCCTGCCGGTACCAAGCGCCGCCGGAGTTCGCTGACCTGCTGAAACGCCGCCGCCCTCGGGTGCCGGCCCAGCCCCTGTCCGATCGCTTCAGGTCGCGGTGAAGTGGGCCACGCAGGCTCAGTACCCCGGCCCGGGGAATCGCGGAGGAGAATGGGCACGTGACCTTCCGCAGGGGCTGGGCAATCTCCTGGCGGAGCCGGACCGTACCTAGGAGTATGCAGAGGTTGCGGTTGCCGGTGGGCCGCCTCCCGGACGAGGCTCTGCTGTCCGGGCTGGGCACCGGTGACCCGGAGATCGCCGTCACTTTCGTACGGAGGTTCCAGCACACGGTCTTCGGTGTGGCCGTCGCCGTCACCGGGGATCCGCAGCTGGCCGAGGACATCGCCCAGCAGACGTTCGAGCGTGCGTGGCGTCATGCGCAGATCTATGACTCGCGCCGCGGTTCGGTGACGACCTGGCTGACGACCATCGCACACAACCTTGCCATCGACGCCTTGCGTTCACGGCCGCCGGAGCCGGTGGCCCCCGAAGATCTCGAGGCGCTCCTCGGCGTGATCACCGAGACCCCCGAGCAGCATGCGCTGGCCGATGAGGCGTCGTCGCGGCTGCGGGCCGCGGTGGCGCAACTGCCGCGTGAACAGGGCCGTGCCCTGGTGATGGCAGGCATCTACGGGATGACCGCCCAGCAGATCGCCGACTGGGAGAAGATCCCGCTGGGCACCGCCAAGACGCGCATCAGGACGGCGATGGCGAAGCTACGGACCACGCTCACATCTAAGCCTCGAGGCGACCATGTCCAGTGATGTGACCTGCGAGAAGCTGCGGGAAATCGGCGCCGAGCTGGCTCTGGGCGTACTGCCCGGCCGCGAGCGGGCCGAGGCGGTCGCGCATCTGGACCGGTGTGCGGGCTGCCGCGAGCACATCGGGCACCTGACCCTCGTCGGTGACGGGCTGATCGGGCTGCTGCCGGGCAGCGAGCCCCCCATCGGATTCGAGACCCGAGTGGCACAAGCGCTGACGCAGGGCGTATCAGCGCACGAGAGGCGCCCGCACGCGCGCGGGTCCGGTATCACGCACGCGGGCCTCCGCGGCCGTGCCCGGCTTCGGGTCGCGTCCGCCGCGGCCGCAATCGCCATCGCCTTCGGGTTCGGCGGCTGGGCCGTCGGCACGGCCATGCAGGACGTCACGGCCACGCCTTCGCAACCCGTCGAGTCCGTGAGCGGCATGCTCATCGCTCGGCTCACTTCGGCCGGGACCATCGGTGAGCCGACCGGCGAGGTGTACGCCCACCCCGGGAACCCTGGCTGGGTCTACATGTCCGTCAATCTCGCCGATGCCGGAGTCCCGTACAACGGCAAGGTCTCCTGCCTGCTGGAGCACGCCGACGGGAGCACCGTCGACCTGGGCAGCTTCACCCTGCACGACGGGTACGGCTACTACGGTGGGCCGGCCCTCGTCGACCCCTCCGCCCTCTCCGGCGCCCGTCTGATGTCCTCGGACGGCACCGTCCTCGCCATGGCCCACTTCCAGCCTCGGACATAGCCCTGCAGGGCCCTGAAGGGCTGACGCTCCCACGCCTCGGGCGCGGGCGGCGTGGCGCCCTTCTGGATGGGCGATACCAGTGCCGACGAGATAGATGTCCATGATGCGAGATAAAGCTTCAATTGCCCAATACGTTCATGTACGTGGTCCGTATATACATCATGACCTCAGAGCCGAGGCTCACGTCGAGCGCCGCCGGAAGCGCTACCCATGACGGCCGGGCAGGGGGCCTACCCGCTGTCCTGGAAGCACCTGCGGACGCGGGACCGCCCCCGCCCACCCGGGGAAAGCGTGGGGATGAGCCGGCTGAATCTCTCGTGCCCGATCTCCGGCAAGTCCCGCTGTCGTGCGAAGGGCACGGCGGCGCGCACCCCGATATGGAGCACGCCCTCGCGCACGTGCCGGCCGAGGTCGTACGCGTCGAGGAGGTGCCGGTCGACAGCCGCTTCTTCGACGACCTGGGTGCGGATTCCTTGCCGATGGCATATGCCCCACTCGGCGCCCCTGCTCTTGCGCTGGCCGACGTGCTCGTTCTCGTCTTCACCCCGGCGTATTTCATCCTGATCGAGCGGACGATGGCAGTCATCGGCGACGCATGCACGCTGAACTCGGGAAGTGTCATCCAGTGCCATGCGCAGGAGGACGGCGCGTTCAAGTCCGACCACACCACGCTCGGGAGCGGCTGCACGTCGGACCCAGCCGCCGTGTGTTCCAGCCCGATGACCAGGACTTCCGGCGGCCTGTTCTCACCGGGGGCGGGATCACCAAAGACCTCACCCGGCATCCGGTCCTCGCCGGCCTGGCCCGCCTGCTCGGCGCCCGAGTCGCGTCATCCCCGACCGTTCCGTGAACCGCAACCGGAGGCGATGCGAGATGTCGTCCTCATCCACCTCACGACCGCCGGAGCCGGACCTGCGGCTCGACCGCATTCCGATCCTGACGAGCGGCCCGACTGACGATCCGCTCCGTTGGGCGGCCGAACACCGGGACACGCTGCGGACCCTCGTCACCGATCACGGCGCGCTCCTGGTCCGCGGGCTCGGGCTGCGGGACCGGACCGAGACCGCCACGGTCTTCAGACGGCTGGCCACCGGCCTGATGGCCGAAACGGAAGCATTCGCCACGGCAATCCTATGGCGACGGCGCGTACTCGTTGCACTCCACAACGTGCGCACCGCGCACAGCAGAGAAGCCTACGAGGGACAGCGCCACGTCGTTGCCGCCCTGGCCGACCCGGTGCAACTGGCCAACTGCTCGCCGACTGTGGAGGTGATCACTTCATGACCGTCGCCTATTCCTCCGCCACCCGCTTGACACCGTCCGGGACGCCGCGTGTGCCTGGCATTGCCGTCATCTCCGGCGCGCAGGTGCAGCGTGTGTTGCAGGGCCGCGAACAGCACATCGTGGAGCTGGTGGAAGCCGCCTATCAGCTGCACGCGGAGGGAGACTCGGTGAACCCGCCCTCCCATTTCCTGCGTTTTCACGATCTTCCGTCCTCCCGGATCACCACGCTGCCCGCGTCGCTCGGTGGCGAGACACGGGTGGACGGCCTGAAGTGGATCTCCGGCATTCCTCAGAACGTGACGGACGGCATCCCACGAGCCTCGGCGGTGCTGATACTCAACGACCACGACACCGGCTACCCGTTCGCATGCCTCGAAAGCTCGATCATCAGCGCTTCCCGAACGGCCGCGTCGACCGCCCTGGCGGCCGACTGGCTCAGTCGGCACCGGCCGCGCCCCACACATCTCGGTTTCATCGGGACGGGCCTGATCGCCCGATACATTCACACGTTTCTGGTCGGCACCGGCTGGTCGTTCGACAACGTCGGTGTGTTCGACCTGTCGCACGACAACGCGACAGCCTTCCGTTGCTGCCTGGAGCAATCCGGGGCCGCGGGGCCGATCACCGTGCACACCAACGCCGAGCAGGTGATTCGCCTCAGCGACCTGGTGGTCTTCGCCACGGTCGCCACCCGTCCCCACATCCACGACCCGGCATGGTTCGCGCACGGTCCACTCGTGCTTCACGTATCACTGCGCGACCTGGCACCCACGGTTCTCCTCGCGTCGGCGAACATCGTCGACGACATAGAACACTGCCTGCAAGCCGATACATCACCGCACCTGACCGAACAGCTCACCGGCAACCGCCAGTTCATCGACGGCACACTGGGAGACGTCATGGCCGGGCGCATCACACCGCCACCGGACCGACCCGTGGTCTTCTCACCTTTCGGCCTGGGGGCACTCGACCTGGCCCTCGGCAAGTACGTCTATGACCAGGTCGCCGATTCCGGAGAGCTGCACGTCGTCGACGACTTCTTCCACCAGTTGAACCGCTACGGATGAGCGGCCGACGGCACCATCGGGCACCGAGCCGCCCTTCAACCCACGGAGGCCATCGTGCCAGTCATATCCGACCCCTATAGCTTCAACGAGGAGGACCTTTATGTCGACCTGGAACCCATCTTCGAGCATCCGCTGTTCCTGAAATGCGAGGGCTTCAATTTCGCCGGCTCCATCAAACTGAAGCCGGCCACGGAGATGGTCGAGGCCGCGGAACGGGCAGGGGTCATGACGCCCGACTCGGTCCTGGTGGAGTCCTCGTCGGGCAACATGGGTGTGGCTCTGAGCGTGATTGCGGCCAGCAAGGGCTACCGGTTCCTGTGTGTGACAGACTCGCGCTGCAACCTGTCGACCCGGTTGTTGATGGAGGCGCTCGGCACCCAGGTCCACGTCGTCACCGAGCCCAGCCCGGACGGCGGTTTCCTCGGTGCTCGTCTCGACTACGTCCGTAGGCGATGCGCTCGGGACGAGCGGTATGTCTGGCTGAGCCAGTACACCAACGCACATAACTGGAAGGCGCACTACCACCGGACCGCGCCGGCGATCGCGCGCTGGTTCCCTCACCTCGACGTCCTGTTCGTCGGGGCGGGCACCACCGGAACGCTCATGGGCTGTGCCCGCTGGTTCAGGCACTGGCACCGCCCCGTGCGGATCGTTGCGGTCGATACCGTCGGCTCGGTGACCTTCGGCGGCACGCCTGGCCGACGGATGCTCCCCGGCCTGGGCATGAGCATGCGACCGCCCCTGCTGGACACGTCGTACGTGGATGAGGCGATACAGGTCGAAGAGGCCGACACCATTCGAACCTGCCATCGTCTGGCGAGTCACGGCTTCCTCTTCGGGGGCTCCACAGGAACCGTGGTCAGCGGGGCGATCGACTGGCTGGCCCAACGGGACACGCAACGCCTCACCGCGGTGGCCATCGCCCCGGACCTCGGCGAGCGCTATCTGGACACCGTCTACCAGGCCAACTGGATACAGGATCTCTACGGCGACGATGTCTTGACCACCGACGAGCGGCCCCACGCCGGTCCTCGCCGTGACCCCGGGAGCCGAACCGTGCCTGGTTGCGCGCGGCGTCCGGGACCTTGATTTCCGCACGTCATGACGGCGGCAGGGTCCTCGCGACCGGCGAGACGTTCGGCCGGCGCCCGCCCCTATTCCCTTGTTCGTAAGGCCCGCGAGGCCGCTCGCGACAATGCCGCTACGTCTCCCAGACCTCGTCACCGCCGTCCTGCGAGGTCTGTGCCGGCGGTCGTCACGCGTAGGCGGAGCCGCTGCCGCCGAAAAGGGATGTTGCACGGTGGTCGTGGCCGGCCTCGGTCCGCCCTTTCGCACGGAGTGGCCGTTGACGGACGGCTGGGCGTGCGGGTCGCCGTGGGCAGGACAGGGGTGGCGACCCGCACGGCTGGGGTCGTCAGGCGTGCTGGTGCGGCGTGACGAGGGGGAATTCGTTGTCGGTGTCGGCAACGATGTTGAAGTAGTTGGTGAGGATGTTGAGGGCGAGGTTGCCGATGACCTCGGCGATTTCGGCGTCGGTGACGCCGGCGGCGCGGGCGGTCTCGAGTGCGGTCTCGTCGATCGTGCCGCGGCCTTGGGCGATGGCGTCGGAGAGGGTGAGCAGGGCCGCCGTGTGCGGGTCGGTGGACTGCGCGTGGCGGGCGCGCTCGATTTCGTCGCTGTCGAGCTTGGCGACGTTCTTGCCCAGGAAGGTGTGGGCGGACAGGCAGTAGGTGCAGCGGTTGTACTCGGCGGTGGCCAGGGCAAGGCGTTCGCGGACCGGGGCGGGCAGCACGCCGGCGGCGAGTGCGCCGGACAGGCTCATCCAGCCCTTGAGCAGGGCGGGGCTGTTCGCCATCGCCGTCGCCATGTTCGGAACCGCGCCGATGCTCTTCTTGAGCTCGGCGAGCAGGGTGGCGGCCTCGCCGGTGGCCTCGGCGGGGTTGATCTGGGGCAGCGTCGACATGGTGGTCTCCTTCTGATGCCTCTACGTCCAACTAATGGCTGTAATGCCTATTTACCATTAGGACTATGTCACGCTGCCGCCGCGCCGTCAAACGGTACGAGAGATTCCATCCATTAGGTGAGTGGTATCGTGGGAGGCGTGATGAGCGAGGGAGTGACCACGAGCGCGCCGCTGCTGGGGGAGCCACTGCCGGTCGAGCTGATGAACACCGTCGCCGTCGACCGCGGCCGCACCCTCGACGCCCTCGACAGCGCCACCGGTGCCGCGGCCTGGCTGCGCGCGGTCGCCCACCGACTCGCAGCCGAGACCGAGATCAGGGCCGACCAGCTCGATGAGGACACGGTGCGCCCGGTCACCGGGACGCTGCGCACGCTGCGTGACGCGCTGCGACGGCTGGCAGCGGAGGCGACCGACGATCCGCGCCCGCCGACCACTGCCGCGGGGCCCGCGCGGCCGGAGGCGATCACCACGTTGAACACTCTCGCGCAAACCTGGCCCGAGCTCGTCTGGCCCGCCGACGGGCAACCATCCCGCGCCTACCGGGGCCCCGGGACGGCCGCGAACCTCGCCGTACAGCTCCTCGCGCACCAGGCTGTCGAACTCTTCACCGGACCCGACCGCGATCGCCTGCGCCCCTGTCTGGCGCCGAACTGCCTGCTCTTCTTCGTCAAGAACCACGCGCGCCGGGAATGGTGCTCGCCGGCGTGCGGCAACCGCGTGCGCGTCGCCCGGCACTACCGGCGCCACCACACGGCACCGCAGAGCTGAGGGACACCGACCGGGCCGCTCCGCGACCGGCTGTGCGCGGCGTGAACCGATGCTCCGCAGCCTTGGAATCCCTAGTGCCCGGGCAACATGCTTCGGCCAGGAAACCGCACGCGAGACATCAGCAGGACCCGAGCGCCTCGTGGCCTTCCTTGATGCCTACGTCGACCATCCGATCCAGCACCCGGACCTGGTCCGTACCTCGGAGACCGCCACCACAGACTCCACGCCCCTGTCGAACCGTGTTGCAACGGACGGGTCGACCCGGCTCCGTCCAGTGAAAGTCATGTATCGATCGGAGCATCGATCCCGGCCGACGCATACCAGGATGCGACCACCTGCAGGTCAATCATGGACGACCACCATCTTGCCCTTGGCCTCCCCGGCCTCCATGACCCGATGCGCTTCGCGTATTTCCTCGAATCGGAACACGCGTGAGGGTTTCGCCCTGAGGTTGCCTGCCGCCACCTCCTGCGCGATCTTTTGAAGCGGCACATCAGACAGTGGAAAACCGGGAGTCCCGAACACAAAACTGCCGAAAAAGGTCAGATACACACCGCTCGCCATTTGCGCCAGCGGGTTGAAGTCAGTAACCGGATCCAGGCCGCCGAGCCATCCGGCCAAGCAGGCACGTCCACCTCGGCGCAGCATGGCGAGGGAATCGAGCATGGTGCTGTTTCCCACAAGGTCGAGCACCGCGTCGATCTGCTTGGCCTCGGCGATTCGCTCTGAAAGGTCTGGCACCTCCAATTCGGCCCGTGCAACGCCGAGTTCCGCAAGCAAGGGGAATCGTTCACGCTTTCGGGTGGTGCCGATGACACGCGCGCCGACGTTCACCGCGAGTTTGATCGCGGCCTGACCGAAGGCTGAGCTCGCTCCCCGGATCACCAATGTCTGCCCCGGAGTTACCTCCAAATTACGAAACAGGCACGTCCAAGCTGTCGCATAGGTTTCCGGAATGGCGGCAAGATCAGCCCAAGGTAAATCCGACTCGATGATCGCAACGTTCGAAACCGGCACTCTCGTATATTCGGCGTAGCTGCCATTGATGGTGCGTCCGAGGCCACCCATCAGCGCCGCAACCTTCGCACCCACGGGAAACTCGCCGCCAGGACAAGACTTCACCAGGCCGACGCACTCGATACCGCTGACCTCGGCAGCTTCGGCCCACTCGCCCCGACGCATATGCATCTCGGCGTGGTTGAGGCCGAATGCTTTGATTTCGATGACAACATGACCAGGTTTGGGCTGAGGTTCCGGAAGTTCAGTGTAAACGAGACACTCCGGGCCGCCGAATTTTTCGATAACGATGGCGCGCATAGCCTCTCTCTGATCTGTCGAGCCTGATGGCCATATGGTCAGTCAACGCCTACACAGCCGAGTGCGCCACCGTACGGGACATGACCGTATCGTGCCGGGTGGTGGCGGGCTCGAACGTGGCGATGATGCACTGCCACCCGTTTGGTGAGTTCGGTTGTTGCGCTCTCCAACAGGAATGCGCCCTCCTCTGCAGTGGCGCCGGTGGGATCGCAGAGCACTCCGTTGGCTGTGACCGAAGCCGGCCCTTCATGGCGCAGTCGCGGAAGGAGGTCATTGACAGGGGGCGGTGTTGCCTGTGTGCGCGGCATGCAGACACCACATCAGTCAACCGTATCGTCAGTGGTCGAATCCCCCCTCGGACACAACCACGGACGATATGCCGATGAGGGCCTCGACCTTACGGTCACGGTCCTTGTTGCATGTTCGTGGCTGATGGTGATGCCCAGGACCCCGCGGAGCGGGCCTTTCTTGTCGGCGTCGGCCGTGGATATGTCCCCACGTGTCCGGCGGCGCGCGCCTGTTCCTCGGTCAGTCCCACCAGCAGGTCGGTGACGGCCTGGCGGTCGTGGTGGGCTGCGGGTTCGACCTCGACGAGTGAGGAGAAACGGAAGTCGCCCCGGAGTACGGGTAGTTCGACCATGGCCCTCGCCGGGCATCGTGATGCAACAGCCCCTTCCTCACGGCCTTCGTGCTGGACATGGGTCCTTCACGGTCGGAGCGCATGTCCAGACGAAGGCCGCTTCCGTATGTGGCCGGTTGCCGAACAGAGTGACCGAGTTCGACTTGCCGTTCCACGGCGGATGGCGAGGATCAAGCCGGGTCGGCTCGTCCGCGGAGGAAATCAGCTGTTGGCGTTGAGGACGGGGTAGTAGCCGCTGGAGTGGCCGGTGGCGGTGGGGTGATACGACTCCCAGCTCGGTGAGACCACCAGGGAGTGCAGCCAGCCGTCGCTGGAGCACAACTCGTGGCCGCTGAAGGTGGTGCGGACGTCACCGAAGACGAAGCCATGGGCGGCGGCGCGGTTGGCGATGACGCTGTCGAGGATGTCCGCAGCCTCATCGATCTTGCGGTGCTTGGTGTCGCTGAGACCGACGCAGAAGACGTTGAGGGTGTACATGTGCGGGTAACCGAGAACGACCACCTTGGCGCTGGGTGCCTTGGCGCGGATGGCGTTGTAGGTAGCGTCCAGGCGGGCGGGGAGCGTGTTCTGCGCGTAGCTCTCGGCCTGGTTCACCCTGTTGACGCAGTCGGTGTCCGAGCCGGTCACACAGGTGGTCATGACGTCCGAGAAGCCTGCGTCATTGCCGCCGATGGTGAGGGAGACAAGCCCGGTGGCGGAATTCAGCGGGCCGAGTTGACTGTTCGTCACATCCGTCGTGACCGCACCGGAGCAGGAAGTGTCGGCGAACGAGGACGGGGCGTGGGCGTTCTTCCACAGGTAGGGGTAGGCACTGAAGCTGCGGTGGCAGTCACCGCTGGAACTGTCGTAGTTCCCTGCGCCGTTGCCGGCTGAGTACGAGTCTCCCAGTGCAACGTACGCCGGTCCGGCAGCGTGTGCCGGACCGGTCAGCACCAGGCTGAACATCATCGCGAGGCTGAGCGTGGCAAGGGCTGGCAGCGATTTGACGCGTCTCACGAGACCTCCCTGAGCGGGAAAGCTGGCTCTCATTTGGTACAACACGCAATCACTCAAGTGAAGTGTCCATGCCGAAAATTCTTCCCGCGTAGACATCACGTTTCAGGCCACGGAGGCGCGGGAACGGCGAGGGCGCAGGGAAGGTGTGGCCGCGGCTCCCACGGGCCTGAAGTCCGTTTGCTGCAGGTAATTGACCAAGCGTCAGCCGCTGTACAGCGACTGATCGGCGCGACCGCGTGAAGGAGTCGGACCCGATCCGGCGTGCGCAACGGGCGCAGCGGTCGGCTGAATTCCGGCGGCCCGGCGTGTCATGCGTCCGACCAGCAGATTTCCCCCCTTCGTGTGCACAGACGGCTATCGCCTGCCACGGCTCCGGAGCCGACCGGATAGTGGGATGCGCCGGGACACGGGCCCGGCGCATCCCACCCGGAGAGCAGAGGTGCACCACCATGCCCACCACCGAGGCGACCGACCGCGTCCAGCTCGTCTTCTCCCTCTTCGACGCCGACCGGAACGGCCATATCGAGGACACCGACTTCGACCTGATGGGCCGCCGCGTCGTCGCGGCGGTACCGGAGGCCGCCGACGCCGCGAAGGACAGGCTGCTCAGCGCCTTCCACCGGTACGGGGACACACTCGTGAACGAGCAGGACGCCGACGGCGACGGACGGATCAGCCCCGAGGAGTTCACCGCCGTCGTGCTCGACCCGAGCCGGTTCGACGCCGCCGTGCACGAGTTCGCCGAGGCCCTCTCCGAGATGGGCGACCCGGACGGTGACGGTTTCGTCGCCCGCCCCGACTTCCGTGCCCTGATGACCGCTATCGGTTTCGAACGGGACAACATCGAGGCGCTCTTCGACGCCTTCGCCCCGGTCGACGGCGACCGTATCCCCGTGGCCACCTGGGCGGAAGGCATCCGGGACTACTACCGCCCCGACAAGGCCGGCATCCCCGGCGACCACTTGGTCCCGGGTGCGGCCCGGTGACCCGCGTCGGGCAGCGAAGCGGTGACGGCGAGGGAGCGGCCGCCGGCCAACCCGTGGTCGGCCTCGCGGTGGGCCGGGGTACGGGCCCCGAGCTGGCGGCGGTCTTCGAGCGGGTGCTGGGCGCGCTCACCGCCGACCAGCCGGCCGGCGTGGAGATCGCCCGTTCCCCCCGCCTCTACCACTCCTATGTCTCGCTCCGCCCGGAAGGCGACGTCGGTCGGATCCGGGAGCTGACGGCGCAGGACGCGGACCACTACGAGCGGTGGTGCCGCACCCGGGCCCGGCGCGGCACCACCGCCGTCTTCCGCACCGCGATCAACGCCCAGTCCCTGTACCTCGTACGCCGACGCCTGCGCGCCGTGAAGGTGGACCTTCTCACGACGGGGGCGGGGTCGCTGCTGCTGGTGCGGGACCAGGCCCAGGGGTTCTACAGCGGCGAGAACCTGCACACCCCGGGGCAGGTCATCCGCACCCTGACCTTCAGCCGCGAGGTCACCGAGGCGGTCGTCGGGTACGCGCTCGAACGTGCCCGAAGCGAGTGGCCCGACGGACGCATCGGCCGCATCGTGATGGCGTACAAGTTCCATCTGCTGGACGGCGCGTTCGACGCCTGGGTGGCCTCCCTGGCGGACCGGTTCGGCGTACGCATCGAGGTGTTCCAGCCGGACACGGTCAACCGCAACCTGATCACACACGGACTGCCGGACCGGACCCTGCTCGTCGCCGGGAACGAGTGGGCGGACATCATGCATGTCATGCTGCTGGACCGGTTCTGCTCGGACCGGCAGGAGAACCGCTGCACGGAGAACGTCTGCCTGGCCCCGGGTGCGGCCGGTCTGGTCGAGTACCAGACCGTGCACGGCTCCGCGGACGACCTGGCCGGCCGGGATCTGGTCAACCCGCTGGCGACGATCCGCGCGGCGGCCCTCATCGCCGAACGGCACGCCGGATGCGCCGGTGCCGTACGGGCCACGGAGGCCGCCCTCGCGACCCTCGACGAACAGGGCGTACGCACCCCGGATCTCGGCGGCCGGTATTCCACCACCGACGTGGCCGACGCTCTGCTCGACGCTCTGGAGATGCCCGGCACCGGCAGCGCCCCGCAGGACACCGTCCTCGCAGGCGGGTCATGACCGGGCGAACGAGGACAGCCCTGGTCGTCGTGGACCTGCAGAACGACTTCTGCACCGGCCCCACGGTCCGGGCACATGTCGGCGGGGGCCCCGCCGCCCTGGACGCGGTCGTCGCGGGCGGGCTGAGGGCGACGGCGCAGGCGCGGCGCAGGGGCGTGGAGGTCGTATTCGTCCGCTTTCTCGGCGACCCCGAGTTCCAGGGGGCGAGTTGGCGGTGGCGTGACCGGCAGCACGGCAAACGGCCCAAGTGTCTGGAGGGCTCGTGGGGCGCGCAGTTCCACCAGGTCGTGCCGACTCCGGACGAGCGGGTCTTCACCAAGCGGGCCTGCTTCGACGCCTTCCTCGGCGAGGGCTTCGAGGACCACCTGATCGCCCGGGACGTCGGGCATCTGGTGTTCGCCGGTCTCTACGCGGACGTGTGCGTGGACTCCACGGCCCGGACCGCCTTTCAGAAGGGCTTCCATGTCACCGTCCTGACGGACTGCACCACCGCCCTGCACCTGCCGTACGACACCGTCCTGCGGTACATGCGCGTCTGCTACGGCGCTCGGACCACCACGGCGGACGACCCAGGCGCATGGACCGCACCCGATGTCGTGCCCGACCCGGAGGGGGAACCGTGCGCACTGCCGCCGGCCTGACCGCGGGTGTGGCGGCGGGAGTGGGCCGCACCGCTCTCCTCGTGGCCGCTGCCCGCGCTGTCGAGACCTACCGGCCCGACGCCCTGTCTCAGGACTTCTTCGCGGAGCACTTCGTCCGCGCGGCGCCCGTCTCGGCCGACTGGCCGGTCCGTCCGGACCAGGTGCCCGAGGGAAGCGCCGACCCGGTCTGGGGCCGACTCGGCCGCTACTTCGGACTGCGTACCCGTGTCCTGGACGACCACCTGCTCCGCTCGGCGCGGGCAGGCACACGCCAGGTCGTGCTTCTCGGCGCGGGCCTGGACTCCCGGGCGTTCCGGCTTGACTGGCCGCCCGGCTGTTCGGTCCACGAGATCGACACCGGGGAGGTACTGGCCTTCAAACAGGCGGTGCTCGACCGGATCGGGGCCACGCCCGTGGCCGACCGCCGGACACTCGCGGCCGACCTGCACGGCGACTGGGCCGATGCGCTGCTGGAGACGGGCTTCGACCCGGCCGCACCGACCGCCTGGCTGGCCGAGGGACTGCTGCTCTACTTCCCGGCAGCGGCAGAGACACGACTCATCGCCACGGTGGACCGGATGAGCGCGGTCGGCAGCACCCTGGCGTACGAGATCAAGGAGGTCTCCGAATCGGCGCCGGTGCGCACCGGCCCGGTGTACGTGGCGGTGCGGCAGCGGCTCGGCATCGACCTGCCGGCTCTCTTCGACAGCGATCCCCGTCCCGACTCGGCCGGTGAACTCTCGGGGCGCGGCTGGACGGTAAGTGTCCGTAGCCCGTACGACTTCACCGCGCTGCACGGCCGCGGACCACGTCCGCAACCGAACGACGCCCTGGCGGTCAACCGCTGGGTCTTCGCCGCAGCGGCAGAATGACCCTTGGCCGTGCCGACGAACGCGGATGCGGCGATGGACCGGGCGGCGCCCCTGCGCGTGGTCCACGAACCGGTCGCCGATCCCCGACGAGTCACCCGGGCTGGACTAGTCGGGTCTCGTACGCGAACACCACGGCCTGCACGCGGTCCCGCAGCTCCAGCTTGACCAGTATGCGGCTCAGGTGCGTCTTGACCGTCGCCTCGGCCAGATGGAGGGTCGCGGCGATCTCCGCGTTGGACAGCCCGCGGCCCACCTGCGTGAGCACCTCCCGTTCGCGGGCGGTGATCCGGGCCAGGCGGTCCTCCTGACGGGTGCCGGTGGACTGGATGGGGAGCTGATGGGCGAAGTTCTCCAGCAGGAGCCGCGTGATGCGCGGTGCCACCACCGCGTCGCCCGCGGCCACACAGCGGATCGCCGCCAGCAGTTCCTGGGGCAGCGCGTTCTTGAGCAGGAAGCCCGACGCCCCGGCGCGCAGCCCGGCAAAGGCGTACTCGTCCAGATCGAAGGTGGTCAGGATGAGCACCTTCGCCTCGGGGCACTGCGCCACGATGCGTTCGGTCGCCTCGATGCCGTCCATGCCGGGCATCCGGACGTCCATCAGGACCACTTCGGGCCGCAGTTCACGGGTCAGCCGCACGGCCGCCGTGCCGTCGCCGGCCTCACCGACCGCCTCCATGTCGTCCTGCGCCTCCAGCACCATGGAGAACGCCATGCGCAGCAACGGCTCGTCGTCGACGAGAAGAACTCTGATCGTCATGCGTCACACTTCGTTTCCGGACAGGGCCAGCACCGCACGCACGCACCAGCCGCCACCCGGCCGCGGCCCCGCCTCGAACTCGCCACCGTACGCGGCGGCCCGCTCCCGCATCCCGTGCAACCCCTGCCCTCCAGTGGCGGCGGGGGCCTTCGCGAGACGACCGTCGTCCGTGATGCTCACCATGATCCGCTGCGGGTCACAGCGCACCTCCACGTGGGCACGGGTACCCGGCGGGGTGTGCTTGAGGGTGTTGGTGAGTGCCTCCTGCACCAGACGGTACACGGTGAGCTGCGCCGGGACCGGCACGCCCGCGGGGTCGCCGAGGACATCCAGCCGGGTGGGCAGCCCGGCGGCGCGGACCTGGTCGGCAAGCGGCTCCAGCTGCGTGATCCCGGGCATCGGATGGCGCAGGGCGTCCGGTTCGTCGGCCCTCAGGACCCCGAGGAAACGCCGCATGTCGGTGATCGCCTGACGCCCGGTCGTGGAGACCTGCCGCATCGCCACCGTGGCCCGCTCGGGGGAGTGTTCCTGCGCGAAGACGGCGCCGTCGGCGAGCGCGACCATGACCGACAGGTTGTGCGTGACGATGTCGTGCATCTCGCGGGCGATCCGCGAGCGCTCGTCGGCGACCGCGAGCTGCGCCTGCTGGTCCCGTTCACGCTCCAGCGTCACGGCCCGCTCCTCCAGGAACGCCATGTGAGCGCGCCGGCTGCGCATGTTCATCCCGATCACGGCCGCGGCTATGAGCATCGCGGACAGGCCGACGAACGCCTCGACGACCCGGTCCTCAGGGGCCCACCGCACCGCCGCGATGAGCGCTCCGCCCTCGAGCACGCCGATGGCGAGCCACGTGCGCTGCCGTGGGGCGTACGCAGCCACCGTGTACAGCGCGATCAGCAGTGAGACGTCCGCAGGTATGCGCAGATCGGTGCACCACTGGACGAAGGCGACCGCCGAGATCGTCAGGAACACCGCGAGTGGCGCCCGGCGCCGCCACACCAGCGGAAGCGTCAGCAGCCCGGTGAACACGAGGACCTGCCACATGAGGTCACGAAGGCGGCGGTGCTCCGCTCCCGTCTGGGCCATGAGGACGGCCGCGGCGAACAACGCGTCCACCGTCAGTGGCGACAGGCGCGCGCGCAGGCGCAGCCGGACGCGCCCGGCGAGGGCGCGCCACGACTGGACCCTGAGCCGCAGAGCCTGCGGTGGTGCGTACGTCATCGACGCACTCGGCGGCCGTCCGTCACGGGAACGCCGCCCCGGCCGGCGAGCGCCATCAGGCGTCCCGGCGCTTGAGCGCCACCCCTGCCCCGGCCAGCGCCACCAGCGCATACAGGCAGAACACCGCGAATCCCGTCCATGGCGCCAGCGTATGCGGCTCCTGGTGGATGTGGATGAGGCCCTGCCCCGCCGTGCTCGGCAAGTACTTGTTGACCGCGTCGAACCACGACGACGGCAGCGCCTCGGCGAGCACCGGAAGCACCAGCAGGACACCGAACAGGGTGGCGATGCCGCCGGCGGTGTTGCGGATGAGCGCGCCGAGAGCTACGCCGATCAGGCCCACGCCCGTCAGGTACAGACCGGTGCCGAGCACCGCGCGCAGGACGCCGGGGGCGCTGAGCGAGGTCTCCAGGTGGTGGCTGGACAGCGCGGCCTGGCCGACCAGGAAGGCGACCAGCGCGGCTGCCGTCATCAGCACCCAGGCCACCGCCGCGTACACCAGGGCCTTGGCCCACAGCACGGGAAGACGGCGCGGCACCGCGGACAGCGAGGCACGGATCATCCCGGTGGCGTACTCACCGCTGATCACGAGCACGCCGAGAACGCCGACGGCCAGCTGGGCCAGGTAGAAGCCGCGCAGGCTGACCAGCGTCGGGTCGAAGTGCAGCCGCTCGTCCGGCGGCAGGTGGGACCAGCGGTCGGCGGTGAAGTAGCTGAACAGGAAGCCCAGGCCGATCATCGCGATGACGGCGGCGAGCAGCGTGAACAGCGTCGAGCGCAGCGACCGCAGCTTGATCCACTCCGAGTGGATCACCCGCAGCTGGGTGACCTCGCCCCGCTCCGCCTCCGGAATCACCGTTGCCGTCGTCATGCCGCACGTCCTTCCCCAGCCGCGCCGACGAGCTCCGCCACCGGTGCCTGATACTCCACGGCGTCCCGGGTGAGCTCCATGAACGCCTCCTCCAAAGACGCCTGCTGCGGCGTCAGTTCGGCCAGCGCGATGCCGTTGTCGGCAGCGATCCGACCGATCCGGTCACTGCTCAGCCCGGTCACCGACAGCACACCGGGCTCCTGCGAGGTGATCGTCACGTCCGGGCCGGCCAGCAGGCCGCGCAGCTTCTCCGCCTCGTCACTGCGCACCCGCACCAGATCGCCGGCGGCCTGTGCGGTGAACTCCGCCACCGAGGTGTCCGCGATCAGCCGCCCCCGGCCGATGACGATCAGGTGCTCGGCGGTCAGCGCCATCTCGGACATGAGGTGCGAGGACACCAGGACCGTACGGCCCTCGGCCGCGAGACCCTTGAGCAGATTGCGGATCCACAGAATGCCCTCGGGGTCGAGGCCGTTGACCGGCTCGTCGAGGATCACGGTGGCCGGGTCGCCCAGCAGCGCGCTGGCGATGCCAAGTCGCTGCCCCATGCCCAGCGAGAACCCACCGACCCGCTTCCTCGCCACCGCGCGCAGGCCCACGAGGTCGATCACTTCGTTCACTCTGCGTGCAGAGATCCCGTGGGTCGCTGCGAGCGCCAGGAGGTGGTTGTAGGCGCTGCGCCCGGTGTGGATGGCCCGCGCCTCCAGCATCGCGCCCACCTCGTGCAGTGGCGCCCGGTGCTCGGCGTAACTCTTGCCATTGACCACGGCCCGGCCGGAGGTGGGCGCGTCCAGGCCGAGGAGCATCCGCATCGTGGTGGACTTGCCGGCCCCGTTCGGCCCGAGGAACCCGGTGACGACGCCGGGACGTACGGTGAAGCTGAGATCGTCGACGGCGGTGCGCTCGCCGTAGCGTTTGGTGAGGGAATGAGCCTCGATCATGAAGTGTCCTCGTGGGAAAGGGAACCAGAGTCCGCGCTCAGCCGGACGCGCTCCACGCTAGGACCGGTCCTCACCTGGATCGACACCCCACAGACCGACGTTCAGGGCGCCCTTCCTGCATCCGCGGGCTGAAGGGCATACATCCGCTGGTGTACACGCCGCGTGGCTTCGGACACCGGATCACGGGCCTGCGGCTGGATGACGGACGGCAGCGCGGCTGCGGAGCGCCCCGTCACGCACCGCACCTGATGCGTCACGGGTGCGAACGGAACAACCGTCGAGACTGATGGGCGGCACCCTGGAGGAAGAGCGGTGCGAAGACGGAGGAGGAGGCGTGATGCGAACCAGTGACGAGATCTATCACCGGGTCCGCTGGGACCCGCGGTTCGACCCGGCCCGGTTCGTGCTGGGGATCAGCCAGCGCGGGGATGCTCTCAAACGCATCCCGCTGTCATCCTTCGTGCCCGGGGGCGACATCCCGTGGCATCGGGTGGTGTTCATCGAGGCGGACGGCGAGGTGGTCTGGGACCGAACCACGGGTGTGGACCGCATCGACGCGTCGGGCGCCGGCCTGGTGCGGGACCAGCAAGCGGGCCTCGGCTTCGACACGAGCTCCGGCAGGGTCGGGCCCGTCGGCGTCCTCGACGTGTCCCCGACGGCCCGCACGGCGGTGGCCTGGATCCCGCCCGCGGAGCTGTGGCCGCCGATCCAGGACATCCGCCGGGATCACGATCCGCAGATCCACCGGTGGCCGCCGCACGTCAATGTGCTCTTCGGCTTCGTGCCGGAGTCCGACTTCGAGCGGGCTGCCCCGCTGCTCGCCGCGGCGACGGCCGAGATGCCGGTCTTCACCGCCCGGCTGGACGGGGTGCGCACTTTCCGGCACGGGGAGCACTTCACCGTGTGGCTCGACCCGACGGCGGCGGGCAAGGCGCCGTGGGCGGATCTGCACCGCGTACTGCAACAGCGGTTCCCGCGCTGTCGTGGGCCCGCCAAGAACTTCACCCCCCATCTGTCCTTGGGCCGGACTCGGGACCCGCGGCGAGTCACCGCGGACTGCGCCACCCGGCTCGACGCCATGACGGCGACAGTCTGGGAACTCGTCCTGCTCTCCCGCAGAGGCGACGGGCCGATGCGGCCACGGGCCACGGTCGCCCTGCGCTCGGGCGAGGTCCGCCGGCTACCCGGGCCCGGCCTCGAAACACCGGGCCCGGAGGACACGGCATGGCTCTCCGAGATCACCGCCAGGTGAGGCCATGGCCGGGCGAGGCGAAGCGCCGCCCGGGATGCAGGTCGCATGGGCGCAGTACGGCGTTGGCTGCGGCCTACGGGCCGTCGCCTGCCCGAGGAGGTGTCATGTGCCCGGAATCGGAAAGACCGGGGCAGCTCAGCGGCTCGACTTCTGCGCCGTCACGATCGTGTCCATGGTCGCCTCAGCCCCCGCCAACCGCTGAACGCGCTCCGAGAACCCCGGGAACTGCGACGCGATTTTGGAGAGGAACCTCAGCTCCGGCGGAGCGACGTTGATCTCGGCGACATCGCGCTCGATCGCCCGCATCACGCCCTTGACAACCCGCTCCGGCGCAACAGTGCGTACGCCGCCGGGCGTCGACGAACCCGTCTTCGCGAACATCCCCAAGTCCCGTACGAAGCCCGGCTGGACGATCGAGACCCCCACGCCGGTGGCGTGGAGGTCCTGACGGAAGGACAGCGAGAAGCCCCGAAGCCCGAACTTCGTCGCGGTGTACATGGACGACGACTTGGTGGCTGCCATCCCTGACAGCGACCCGACGAAGCAGATGTGCCCGCGCCCCGCCGCCACCATCTCCGGAGCGAGCAAGCGCGCGAGCACGGCGGGTGCACGCAGGTTCACCGCGAGCGCACGATCGATCTGCTCCGGCGAATAGTCCAGCAGGTCGCCGCTGGAGGGCAGGGCTGCGTTGGCAATGAGGATCTGCGTGCCGGAAGCCTCCGTGGCGAGGCGCAACACGTCGTCGGGATCAGCGAGATCGGCGAGGACGGCCCTGGCGCCAAGGCGTTCGGCAAGTGGTTCCAGCGCCTCGCGTCGCCGGCCCGTGAGAATGAGGTCTGCGCCCCGAGCCGACAGTTCGGCGGCAAGCGATCCGCCGATGCCGCCCGTGACTCCCGTGAGCAGAACGGTTGCCCCAGCAATGTGCACGACTACCCTCCGGTCTTGTTCGTTCGAACGAACATTAGGGAGGGTCGGCATCCCTGTCCACCGATGTCCCCACCAAAGCTGCTCACGGTCAAGCAAGTTGACATGGCTTCAGCGCCTCCATCGCCCCTACCGGAGGCCGGACGGCGCCGGTGGGACAATGTGCGGCATGCCCAAGCCCGCCTCCCCCGCCCCGACACGCCAGCGCATCATCACTGCTGTCCTGCAGATCATCGGCGAGGACGGGATCGCGGCCCTCACCAACAGAAGGATCGCCAAGGAAGCGGGAGTCTCACTCGGCTCGGTCACCTACCACTTCGAGACCCAGCATGAGCTGCTGCGCGAAAGCCTGTTGCACTTCGTCCGTGAGGAGGCCCGGCACTTCACCGAGTTGGCCGACCAGTGCCAGACCGAGAGCCTCGGCATCGAAGACGCAGCGGCCCTGGCCGGTCAGGTAGCCTGCGGCGCAGCGCTCGACAGCGCGCACCTCGCACCCTTCGAGCTGTATCTGCGCGCCGGGCGCGACGAACGACTGCGCGAAGCGGCGGCAACAGCGTTCACGGCCTACGACCGGCTCGCCACCCGGATCCTGACCGCCCTGGGCGTCCCCGACGCAGAACGCCGGGCGGCGACGACCGTCGCCGTGGTGATGGGCCTGCAACTCCGGCGACTGGCGACCGGCAGCCCTGCCGACGACCTGGTCGACGCTCTCTTGCTCCTGGCACGCGGGGCTGCCTGCCAGCCACCCGAACAGAGTCTCCTGGCCTAGGCGGAACGAGATTCGGCTGAACACGGCGCGGAACTGCCGGGCGGCGCGGAAGATTTCCCCTGGGCAGCTCGTCCGGAAGTCGTACTACGCAGCATGCCGGGCGGGCATCGCCGTCATCGTGGGCATGATGGGCGTGGGGGCACACTCTGCGAGGCCCCGGGCAGCACTATCAGCTCCGAACACGCAGGACGGAGAAGGGCGGGCAGCCGGTCCGTGGCCAGGGAGGCTGCGCCCCTACTCCCCCAGCACCAGCCGCTCCAGCGCCACCCGTGCCCGCGCGTCGGACCGTGCACGGGCCGCGACCGCGACCGCGAGCTCCCGTACCCACTCGTCGAGCGCCACCGGGCGCCGCGAGAGCACCACGCCACGGACCTCCTTGCACACCTCGCCCTTGGGATGCGTGCCCGCCAGGTCGAGCACGAGCCGCTGCTCGCCGAGGAAGACCTCGACCCGTTCGATGCGGCCGGCGCGCCCCGCGAGCCGGTCGGCCATGCCCCGTTTGCGCTCGACGGTGACGGAACCCGGCGGCAGCGCGTCCGCCAGTGTCCCGGTAAGCACCTGGGCGTAGACATCCAGGTCGGCGGCGTCCCTGCGCAGCGCGGCCGTCAGCAGGTCGATGGTGCCCGGTTCCCCGTCGGGATCGAACGGGACAGGCTCGTGTGGCGAGGTCATCGCGGGGCCTCTCGTGGTGTGCGTTTGATCCGAGTCTGCTGGTCCGGGCGCTCAGCCGTCCAGACTGAGCACCATCGTCGGGCGCTGGATGACGTGGTCCTCGCGCAGGGGCCGCACGGCCGTGCCGATGGCGAAGAACTCGGTGGTGTGACCGCCCCAGCGGTGGTTGTGCGCATTGAGCTGCACGCCGACGACGCCCTCTGCCCGCAGTTCCTCCGCCTCGTGCTGCATCCGTGCCATCGCCAGCTCCCGCGCGTCGTACAGCGCCTGCGTGAACTGTTCGATCTCCACGTTCTTGCCGATGTTGGAGAACATCTGCCCCATTCGCTGGTGCGCGATGTGGTAGACGCAGGTGCCCATCACCATGCCCAGCGGGGCGTAGCCGGCGCGGATGAGCGTCCAGAAGTCCTGGCCGTTGAGGTCCGAGGTGAACGGCTGGCCCTTGAGGTTGCGCCAGCTGCCGCCGTTGCTGCCCGGCGCCGGGTGATCGGCCTTGACGGCGGTACCGATCGCTATGAACTCTGCGATGTCGCTGCCGAATTCACGGGCCTCGACGCTCAGCCGCACGCCGACGATGCCGTCGGCGCCCAGCTGGGCCGCCTCCGCCTCCATGCGGGTCATCGCCAGCTCACGAGCGTGATACATCGCCTGGCTGAGCATCGTCAGCTCCTGGTTCTTGCCCCAGCGGCCCAGTTGGATGCCCACGTGGTAGATCGAGCTGCCCAGTACGAGGCCGATGGGCCTGAATCCCGCCTCGCGCACCAGCAGGAACTCATTGACCGACAGGTCGCTGGTGAAGATCGAACCCGGCTTGCCCGGCTGTAGCTCGGCCAGCCGCCGCATGGCATCGGCCGGCACGCCCTGGGCGGACATGCCGTCAGGAGTACTGTCGGCGCGGTTGAAGTCGGTCATGAACGGGTTCCCCTCATCGCATATCGGTGGCGGTGCGGCGCGCCGTCCGCCGGCGTCGTTCCGGGTCGAGCGGCATCACGGTGAGTGTGCGGGGCGGCTGTTCGCGTGCTGTGAAGCGGGCGACGGTGGTACCCAGCAACGTCGACTCAGCCACGTGGTCCTTCTGATCGTCGTTACTCCTGCGCATGCACGACTCGCCCCAGATACGCAGGCGGCCCGCGGAGAGGATCACGCCGTCGCCGCCCCGCCGCCCCGTCTGCGCCCGCAAGTGCGCGCGGGCGTCGGAGCGCACCGCCTGAACGAGCTCGCTCCAGCCGCTGACCTCGGTGTTGTTCCAGGAGCGCGTCTGTGCGCGAGTGCGGAAGTCGTCGTGGCGTACGCCGACGGACATCCCGTACAGCAGCTCCACCGGGACCCATCCCGCGGTCACCAGCTTCGCGAACCCCTGGCCGTCGAGGTGGCAGGTGAACGGCTCCGGCGCTCGTACCGTCCCCGCAGCGCGCACCGCGGTCCCGATCACCTTGAACTCCAGGCAGTTGGGCTGCGCCACGAAGGGCTCCACGGTCAACTGTGCCGCGACGACGCCGTCGCCGCCGAGAGCCGAGCACTCGGCGGTCATCCGGTCGAGGGCCGAGCGACGCGCCCGGTCGAGCACCTCGACGAGCCCGGCGGACGGGGCGCCGCGTCCGGAGAGGGCTATGGGCGCCGGGGCGCTGCTGAAGGCGTACTGCATGCCCCCGTAAAGACAGTCGTGATAGCCCCAGTACCGTCCGCTGCGGCCCACGTGATAGACGGCCGAGCCCATGACCTGCCCCACCGGCTCGAACCCCACGGCGCGCAGCGCGGCGAACTCACCGGTGGACAGGGCCGAGGACCATGTCCCGCTGCTGCGTACCTCCGCAATGCGCGCGGCTGCCGCCGGGGGCAGCCCGTCCCCTGTCCAATCCCCGCTCATGGACACCAACTCCCCGCTTTGCACCCTACCCAAGGGCATAGCGGCTCGAGTCTATGCCCGGCCGCCCGGGGCAGCCGTGGCAAGCCGGGGGCGACCTGGACGGCGTGAGGAGGCCGCCGCCGCACTGTCGGCACCGTGTCTCCCAACGGTGAACTGCTCCTCGGTCTCCTACCGGTGCGACGACACCTTCTGAAACGGGGCCGACACCCGGGGGACCTCGAGCCCGGCGGCGCCGGCCGCACCGGAACCGAACGGGTCTCGAAGGGCGTCTCCAGCCGTGACCGCATGGTGATCGACCCCGTGAGCAGCGTCCTGCTGGAGACCACCAGCCTCACCGGCAGGGGGCAGCACCCAAGGCGAGACCACGCGCGTCACCCGACTGTCCGCCGGCCCCGCCGACAAGATTGTCCGACCTGCCCGCTCCACAGCTGAACCGGCGTTCCGGGTCCCTGACGGCCCCGGGGCGTCACCTGGGCGGACCGGGTGCCCAGGGCCTCGGACACACCCTCGGACAAGGACGCCGCCGCCCTCGCGCGCAGCCGACACAAGTGAGGTTCGCATTGAGACATCACAGCGCCACCCGTCGTAGCGCCACCGCCGTGGTGGCCGTCGCCGCCGCGGGTGTCACCCTGCTCACCGGCTGCTCGTCCAGCGGTTCGGCGGACGCCGGCCGATCCCCCTCCCCGTCCGTCCCGACGACTTCCCCGACCAGTGCGGCAACTCCCCGCACGGCTGTGGCCCCGTCGCAGATCGCCAAGGGCCCCTCGTCGTCCGCATCCCCGAGGTCCAGCGCCGGCTGTCGGTCGCTCACCGTGCCGCCTGCAGCCAAGGCCGAAGTGACAGCCGCGTACGGCCGTCAAAGCCGGCCGCAGCTCGCGCACATCCGGCCCCGTACCGGCACCTTCTACTACGGCAGCTGCGGCAGCACGGCCTACGCGGCCGCAATGTTCGTGCCGACCGCAGCCGCCACCTACGCCGAGCAGGTGGCCAGTCAGGACGACGGCGCCGCGATGAAGTACTTCTCCCGCTCCGGCAACGGCAGCTGGACCCTCATCGCCAGTGACGGCCTTCCCCGCGACCCGCACGGCTGTGCCGCCATCCGGCAGATCCCGGCACCTCTGGCCGCCCTCTGGGCCGACTGTCTGGCAGTTCCGTGACCGGGTGAACCTCGTCAGGCATCAACAAGTCCTGAATCCACCTCGGGGGTGCACAACCTTTACGTCGCCGCCGTCGATTGGGGCCGGGAACATCTCCCAGCGCTCGTCGGCTACACCTTCGCCGCACCCTGGGACCCACCCACCAGGCGGCCGGCGCGCAACCGTCCAGGGACCGGCCGGCCACGGCGTCGTGACGTACTGTCAACAGGGCGTATGTCTCAGGGCCTCCGCTCCGACGAGACCACCCGGCGCAGTGGAGGCACCGGGCGAGCGGCAGCCGGCTCACGCGCGACTGCGCCACATCGCCTACGGGGCGCTCCTCAGCGGGCGCAGTGCAGCGGCGCCGGCCCGCCCCAGCGCGGACACCGGTGACTCTACCCATCTCATGAGATCGCGCGGCAAGCCGGTGTCGAGCTCGATGGTCACCCGGACGTATCGGGTGTACAGCTGAGCGACCTTGACGGGACGCGGGACGGCGGCATCCGGTCCGCGCTGCAATGCGGCTCGGTAGGTGTCCTTGCGCTGATTCATGCTGTGTCCTGTCGCTTGATGAGTTCGTCTGCGAGGTCCATGTACGCCGAGCCTTTGGCCTCGACAGGACTACCGAATGACTGGGCGTACAAGTCGAGCCGCGGAATGTGGGTGGACAACACGTCGAATCCCCGCTCGGTGAGAGCTTCGCGGGCGTCGGCGTCAGGACCGGTACGCGTGGCGTCGGCACGATTCGTTCGGTTCAGCAGAATGGCGGCGCGGGCCGGCTGGATGCGCAAGGACTGTACGTCGCCCATCTCGCCACCGATGGGCGCCATGCGATCCAACTCGATGGGAGCCGGAGCCACCGGCAAGATCCACTCGCCTGCGTACCTCATGATGCTCCGGGCGATGTGCGCGTGGTCCTCCAGCTGAGGAGCGTCGAATACGACGGCCTGCCGGTCGCCCAGGAAGTCGTTCACGCGCCGGTGCACGTCGCCCACCGGAAGAGCGACCACAGGAAACGGGAAGCCACCTGCCAATTCGCTCCAGTGCAGCGCGGAGGAGGCGGGGTCACTGTCGACCAGCAGCGGCGGGATACCCGACTCGTGAAGTGCGTGGGCCAACCAGACTGCGCTGGTCGTCTTTCCCACTCCGGGCTTCAGGTTCACAAAGGCGTAGCTCAGCGACACGAGACTCAACGTATGGCCGCGAGCGAGTGCCGGCCGTCGGCTCGGGGCACACCATTGCGTTGTTCACCCTACGGCGGCAATGAATCATTCGGACGGTCCAGTACGGAAGTCGTCGGTCAGCACCGTCTTGACACGTCTGCCGTTGCGGGAGTTGCCGCCCTTCCGCGCAAGGTCACGTTTCGGCATCCCCGCGCACACCTCTAGGTCGTACCGACTGGTCGGTACTAACCTCTGCGCACACCTCCACCATCTGGGCACAGAGACCCCGGGGTTCGGCCCACCTGGCCGAACAGTGCTCGTGCAAGCCGCGCCGCAAGGCGTGCAGTGTCCGCACCCACCGCACCGGGCCCACGGGCCCGAACCCAGGAGCCGCCGCATGACTGCCATGCCTGCTTCGCCCGACGACACGAACCTCAGACCAACCGATACCGGCACACCGGAAACTCCCGGCCGTGCCGCCCGGTTGTGGCGCCGCGAGCTGAACGATTACCCCGTCACCTCACGCCGCATGGCGTACCTGGGGATCGTGGTGTTGACGACCGTGGTCCTGTACTACGCCCTCTACGTGCAGTACGCGGTCGCCACGTCGATCATCATGCACTTCCACATGACCTACAGCTATTTCGTGTGGGTCTCCGTCATCGGCAACGCGGTCGGCGCCTTCGCCTCGCTCGTGGCGGGCCTCGCCGACCGCTGGGGCCGGGCCAACATGGTGGTCTACGGGCTTCTCATCGCCGCCCTGCTCAGCCTCCTCGGCCTGCCCAACGCCCCGGACAAGAACACCTACCTGGTGCTTTTCGCCGGCCTCAGCTTCATCGAAGGCATCGTGCTGGTAGCCACGCCGGCACTGATCCGGGACTTCTCTCCACAGCTCGGCCGAGCCACCGCAATGGGCTACTGGACCATGGGCCCGGTCATCGGGAGCCTGGTCGTCACCGTCGTCACCAGCAGCACCCTGTCCTTCGCCGGCTGGCAGGACGAGCTGCGCTACTCCGGCTGGGCCGGGCTTGCCGTCTTCGTGTTGGCGCTGATGGGACTGCGCGAGCTGTCGCCCCGGCTGCGTGATCAGATCATGGTCAGCCTCCGCGACCGTGCGCTGGTCGAAGCGCGGGCCAAGGGCATGAATCCGAGGACGGCGACCAAGGCCCACTGGCGGCAGATGCTACGGCTGGACGTCGTCGGCTCGGCCACCGCTGTCAGTCTCTTCCTCCTCCTCTACTTCGGCGCTGTAGGAAACCTCGTCGTCTTTTTCGCCGCGACCTTCGGCTACAGCGAGCAGCGCACCAATGGGCTGGCCAACTGGTACTGGGCGGCCAACGCGGTGGCACTGGTGGCGGCGGGGCTGCTCTCGGACAAGTTGAAGGTGCGCAAGCCCTTCATGATCGTCGGAGCGATCGGCTCGATCGCGGTCACCGTGCTCTTCGCCCTGCACGCCACAGAGCCGCGCACCGGTTACTACACCTTCGCCGTACTGTTCCTCGCCATCGGTGTGCTCACCGGCGTCACCTACGCACCCTGGATGGCGAGCTTCACCGAAACCGTGGAGAAGCAGAACCCGGCCGCCACGGCGACCGGTCTGGCCGTGTGGGGATGGATCATCCGGGCGGTGGTCGCGATATCCACGGCGTTCGTCCCGGTCGTGGTGACGTCGGCCACGCCGCTGGTCGAGCACGGTGCCCAGGTGAAGGCCGCGAGCGTCCAGGCCGCCCCCGCACTGACCATCATCGACGCGCACCCGCGGCTTTTCGCCGAACTCGACGCGTACCCTCCGGCTGAGGTCCCGCCGGCGCTGGCGGCTCAGGCGGTGCGCGAGGTCGGGGCCGACGGCCTGGCCACCGTGCGCAGGGCCCAACCGCAGTTGGCACTGCTGCAACGCTATGGATCCCAGGTGAAGAGCGCCACGGCCGAGGGCCCCGAGCAGTGGCGCACCTGGTGGCTGATCTGTGCCGCCGGACAAGTGATCTTCCTGCCGTTCATCTTCGTCATGGCCGGCCGTTGGAGCCCTCGCAAGGCCCGCGACGAGGCGGTGGAGCACCAGCGCGCCGTGGATCGTGAACTGGCGGCCCTCGCCGAGGAGGGCGACTGATCCCAGGCCACCCTCCAGCCTGGGTCGGGAGGCCCTTGCGCTGCCCACCCAGGCTGTGGCGTCGGCAACCGGCCGCGCACGCCGGTTGGGGGCTACAGGCCCGTACACGGCGAATTCTCAGCCATGGGCATCAAGGTCGCGGCCTCCACTGTCCGGGAGAGCCTCAAGGAGCACGGTCCCCCTCCCCCGCCCGAGAGACGGAATTCGCCCCACCCTGCCCCTTTGGCACCCATGTTCGGGAGGCTACCGACACGGTTCCCCCATACCTCTGCCGCACATCGTCCCACTTCGCTAGGCTCACCAACAGGCTGGGCAGCGAGGGGAACAGCGTGCCGGAACAGGAACGCAACGAGCAACGAGTTGGCTCGACAGGCCCCAGCCGGGCGGAAACGCCGCTGTACGAGCGTGCCGACGAGATGGCAGCCGCGCGGGAGGCAGTGGAGGCGCTCTGCGCCCGCTCGTCGGACGGCCGCTCTGCGCCCGCTCGTCGGACCGCGGCGGTCGACGTGGCGGGCTGCTGCTGTTGAGCGGCGCCGCGGGACTGGGCAAGACGACCTTGCTGACCGAGATCAGGGCCATCGCCGCTGCCCGCGGGTGCACGGTCTTGTCCGCGCGCGGCAGCGAGCAGGAGCACACGGTTCCCTTCCACGTCGTGCGGCAGTTGTTGCAGCCCGTCCTGGCAGTCTGTACCGAGGCCGAACGTCGCGAGATCTTCGGTGGTTGGTACGAGATCGCCGGGCCGGCCGTCGGCCTCTTGGCCCAGCAGGCCGGTACCGCCGTGCCGGATCCACAGGGCGTCCGGGACGGTCTGGACTGGGTTCTCACACAACTCGCCGTGACCAAAGCGCCGATCGTCATGGTCGTTGACGATGCGCACTGGGGTGATCTGGAGACCCTCGCCTGGCTGGCCGCGTTCGCCGTGCGGGTGCAGGAACTTCCCCTCCTGATCGTCCTGGGGTATCGCCCGGACGAACTGCCTGCCGATGCCGTGGCGTTCCGTGAACTGATCGTCGGCCGCGGGTCCCACCCGATCACCTTGCGCGCTCTCAACCCTGAGTCGGTCGCCAAGTTGGCCCGCGGCGCACTCGGGCCGGAAGCGGACGATCCCTTCTGCCGCGAGTGCTGGGCCGTCACCGGTGGCAACCCCTACGAAACTGTCGAACTCGTCGCCAAGGTCCAGGACCGCGGTCTCACTCCCTCCGAGGAGTCGGCCCATCTGCTGCGCGACCTTGGTGCGTCGTCCCGCGGCACCGGACTGGTCAAACGACTGGAGCGGCTCGGCAACCCGGCCGTGCGGCTTGCCTGGTCGGCGGCCGTACTCGGGACCGAGATCTCCCCCGAACTGGCGGCTTCGGTGGCCGGGCTCCCACCGGCCGAGGCTCAGGACGCCACGGACAGATTGCGAGTCGCTCGTATCCTGACCGGCACCAGGACGCTCGAGTTCGTCCACCCTCTCATCGCCACTGCCGTGTATCGGGCCATCCCTTCGGCCATGCGCACCGCGATGCACGGGCAGGCCGCCGGCGCGGTGGTCGACGCGGGCTTGAACATCACTGTCGCCGCCCGGCACCTGCTGGAGGCCCATCCGAGCAACGACCCGGAGACCGTCCAGCAGCTGCGCGCAGCCGCGCGGGAGAATCTTCGCCAAGGCGCTCCGGGACGCCGCTCATCGCTGCCTGGAGCGTGCGCTCCGTGAACCGCCGCCGGCCGAGGAGCGCGCGGCCGTCCTCCACGAGCTCGGCTGTTCTGCCCTGCTCACCTCACCGGCCACCACGGTCAACCACCTCTCGGCGGCCTTGCAGCTGGGCTTTGCGCGCGTGCTTGCCGCCGCAGCCTACGAGGACCGCGGACGCGGCGGCCGCCATCGCGGCCAACGCCCAACGCCGACTGATCATCGCGCGACCGACGCCGCTACCGCCCGACACCCGCGCAGGTCCCTCCACCCAGCGTTCCACCAGGTGAAATCCCTCCCGTGTATGTCGGACCACTGGTCATTGCGGGGGCAGTACAGCATCGCTTCGTGAGAACTCCTCTCATGTTGGCCGCCATCGGAACCGGGCAAGGCGGCAGATGGTCTCTTCCCGGGAAGGCCGGGCACATCGCCCGTGAGCGCCCGAGCACGGGCGGCGAGAACGTATCGAATCTGCATGAAACGGATGAAAATGAGGGCTGTGGAGACGTTGAGGCGGCGGTTGCCGGGCACCGCCGTGTACGTCACGGCCCTGCTGCTCACTGCGTGGTGGCTGAAGGGACAACCGGTCGCAGAGCGCGCCCGTTTCGTGCGCCACAACAGCAGCAACGTCCACCACCTGGATGTCGGCAAGTGGTGGACCCTGTTCACCAGCGGCCTGGTGGTCGACGGTGTCCCGGCCCTGGTCGGTATCGCCGCAGTGGCCGGGGTCCTGGGATGCGCCGAATGGCGCTGGGGCACGCTGCGCGCGTGCGGAGTGTTCGTCTTCGGCCACCTCACCGCGACCCTGCTCACCGAGGGCGCCCTGTGGCTGATGCACGTCGTCCATCTGCCAGGCGTGCCCACCCGGACCCGTGACGTGGGCATCAGCTACGGTCTGGTGACGACCGCCGCCTGCCTACTCGCCCTCGCCGCCGGCCGGCTACGCCGCTACGGCCTGCCTCTGCTCGCCACGGCGCTGACGGCCGCCTTGCTGTACGACCAGGAACTCGCCGACGTCGGCCATCTGGTCTCCCTCGCGCTGGGCTGCCTCGCCGCCCACACGGTGTGGCTGCGCACCCCGTTCGGCCCGGCACGCACGAAGCCCGTCGCGCAGGATCCCATCGACGCCGAGGCATCGCCTGGCGGGAGTCACTCTGCGGGGAATGAAGGCATCGGTGCGCCGGATCGGCGAGGAGCAGCTCCAACCGGCGGGTGTTGACCTGTTCGTTGTCCCGGGCCGACTCCGGCAGGAAGAACTGCTGCCCCTAGCGCTCCAAAAGTCCTTCACTGGTGCTGACCTGGGCGTTTTTTCCGGACTGCGCAGTCAGAACGAGGGCGGAAACGGCAACCTCCATCCAGCCGCGCAAAAACAGCACGCCGCGTACCGCACCCCAAACCGGCCGGCCCACCGAGCCAGCCCGGTCGCAACCGCTTCCGACCGGGCCGGCCAAGCCTCCGCCACGTGAGTGACACACCCCCGCCGCGCTCCACCCCTGAAAGCCCCACATGCCTGCGCCACGGCTACCGGCCGTCGCGCAGGCATGGTCAGGCACTACTCCCGCGACTCGTTGATCGTTTTCCGCGAACATGTAGATCGTTTCCCACCGCCGCGGTGAGCGGTTGGCTATCCGAGGACAGGCACAGGGCGCCGCCGCGTTCGCCCTGACCGAGTTCGGGACCGTCCTTCGTCCCGCAGACGGACTGTCCTGAAGCGGAGTTCTCCAGACCCTCAGGCTCCCGCACCCGCTGGGCCTTCTGCTCGACGGTCCAGTCCTGTTCAGATCCGGTCGCTGCCTGCGATTGCGGTGCCATGGCTGCCTTCTCCTTTCGGTCCTCTGCGACTCGTGCGCCCTGGCCATCCCTGGCTCGGCGACCTCCTCAGCATGGCTGGAGGGCGCAATTCAGGACTCGCTCCGGGCTTTCGCGCAGTAGGTACGGAGTGGTCGCTTCGACCCCGAACCCCTGGTCACGGCCGGGCGGCGAGTACGGCCGGGCCGACGCCGAGCCAGCGGCCGACGTCGACGGCCGGCTCCGAGCGGGGGCGGCCGCTCATGGACCAAGCGGTGTCGATGGGTATCTGTTTCTGAACTGAAACGGCGTTCAGGCGCCGTCTATGGGCGCCGAGGCCATCACGGGCGAGTCGCCTGCCTTCTCGTGTCGGTGCCGGGGCTGCCGCCTTGAATCGGAGCAAACCGGACCACCGCCCGTCAACGTGGCCTTGCGAAAGACCCAGGTCAGCCCTTCGAGTGCTGCCACGCCTTGTACGTGAACTCAAGGCTGTACCCATCAGGATCGAAGACGCTGGCCGCGTAGTACCCAGGAGCGTAGTAGGGACGGTCCGCGGGTGCGCCGTTGCCGGTCGCGCCCGCCGCCATGGCCGCCGCATACGCCGCGTCGACCGCCTCCTTCGACGGCGCGGTGAAGCCGACGTGCGCGGCACCTCCCTCACTGACCCCGTCGCGCAGCCAGAACACAAAAGCCGTGTCGGTACCGAACCCCTAGGTCGGGGTGCCCCTCCGGACCGGTCGAGCCGTCGAAGTCGATCACGTGGCTCATGCCCAGTGGCTTCAACGTCTGGTTGTAGAAGTCGACCGAGCGGTCCATGTCGCTCACCGTCAGGAAAACATGATCGATCACTGTACTCATCTCTTTCTGGAGACTGAGGACGCCGCCAACGGAAGCGTCCAGGACTGGTTGGATTGCTGCAGCTCGGCCTCCGGGAGGCCGTGCCGCGGCATGCCGCCTGCTGGCGTGCCCGGTACTCAGCCGTTGAGAAGCTGCATCTGTTCGGGGGTGTAGCGGTCGCCGGAGACGATCCCGTGCGGGGCGACCGCGTCGATGGCGGCCAGTTCGTCCGCGGTGATGGTTACGGCGGCAGCGACGCTGTTCTCTTCCAGGTAGCGGCGGCGCTTGGTGCCGGGGATGGCGACCGCGCCCTGGTGGAGGACCCAGGCGAGGGCCAGCTGGGACGGCGTGACCTTCTTGGCGGCGGCCATCCGGCGGACCTCGTCGACCACGGCCAGGTTGCGGTTGAAGTTCTCGCCCTGGAAGCGGGGGTCGGTGCGGCGGTAGTCGTCGGCGGCGAAGTCGTCCGGGCCGGTGATCGCGCCGGAGAGGAAGCCGCGCCCCAGCGGCGAGTAGGCGACCAGGCCGATCCCGAGCTCGTTCAGGGTGCCCATGACCCCGTCCTGCTCGATGCCGCGCTCGAAGAGCGAGTACTCGGTCTGGACCGCGGTCAGCGGGTGGATGCGGTGGGCGCGGCGGATGGTCTGCGGCGCGACCTCGGACAGGCCGATGTGGCGGACCTTGCCGGCGCCCACCAGCTCGCCCATGGCGCCGACGGTGTCCTCGATCGGCACCTGCGGGTCGACCCTGTGCAGGTAGTAGAGATCGACGTAGTCGGTGTTCAGGTGGCACAGGGAGCGGTCCAGAGCGCGGCGGATGTACTCGGGGCGCCCTTTGAGGCCGGTCACCGCACCGTCGTCGCCGATCTCGATTCCGGTCTTGGTGGCGATCACGGCCTGATCGCGGCGGCCGGTGAGCGCCTTGCCGAGGAGCTGCTCGTTGATGAAGGGGCCGTAGATCTCGGCAGTGTCGAACAGGGTCACGCCCAGTTCCAGGGCGCGGTCGATGGTGGCCAGCGATTCGGCCTCATCGGTGCTGCCGTAGAAGGCGCTCATCCCCATGAGGCCGAGTCCCTGGGCGGAGACGGCGAGGCCCTGGCTGCCGAGCGTGCGGAGTTCCATCGTGATCTTCTTTGTGTCGAGGTCACCGAGCGCGTGATAACCAACTGGATGGTTTCCATCGTGGGGCACGCCCCAGCAGCTGCTGCCGCCCGGGGTGACCGAGCACGGACTGGACGACGTGGTCGCAGCCGTGCTTCGCGCCAACCGACCGGAGTAGGCCCAGGACCGCGAGAGGCCGACGCGGCGGGCCCTCACCGGCGACTGCTGCAAGGGGCGAGAGGCCGGTGACCTGGGCGATCACCTCCGCCGAGAGGTGGAGGGAGGCGCGCCGTCACGCTTGGCTGACGGCGATCGTCGGTTGCCCGGTTCCACGTCAGGGCTGTTGCCGCGTCGTGGATGGCCTGGTAGGCGAAGGAACCAGAGTCCTCCTCATCCATGACCAGGGCCTGTAGATCGTTTACAGCGGTGCTGCGTCACGGCGCAGACGATTGAAATGAATGAGGACCGCCTGGTCAAAGCCCAGCGCGATCAGGTCCTCCTGAACGGGAATGTCGACCTGCAGATCGGGCCGGTACTTCTCGCCGGCGGCGTCGGCCTGCTCTTTGTAGCGCTGCTCCAGCCAGTCGCGCCCGAGCACGACGTGATTCCACCAGAACCAGCGTCGACCGCGGTGCTCCGGCTTGGACAGCTCGTCCAGCAAGTCGCTCTCCTGCACCAGCTCGAACTGATTCTGTCGGCACCCGAGATCGTCTTCCTCCAGGTTGCGACCTTTGTCTCGTACTTCTGTCGCTGAGACGTGCGCTCCCCGACGCGGGTGCCGGTGGCAAGGTTCCAGGAGATCTCGAACGTCAGCTTGCGGAGTTCTGGTCGTTCCTTGGCTACACGCTTCACCGAATCCGTCATGGCGGTCAGCAGTGGATCGATGCCGTCAACGTGCTTGGCCTGCCAACCCCACTCCGTGCCGTCCGGCAGGGTGGCGTACTACTCCACGCCGCCGTCAGGGTTGCCGCCCGGATGGCCTGAGTACCTGATGGCACGCGGTTCTTGAGCAGCTGATACGACAGCTCTTCGAATGCCCGACTCTGCTCGCCGTTCCAGGAACGAAGCGTCTTGAAGCTCAATCCGTCTCCACCCCTCGTGTTCCCTTCCGGCTTGGAGACCCAGATGCGTTCGCTCGCACGCCTGTCCGAGGCCGATACAAAGTCGCAGGACTGCAGTAGCCGGTCGGCCAATGGGCGCGCTCAGTGCTGTACTGCGAGTCCGGGGCGGTGGCGCCGCATCGCGTCCAGGACGGCCTCAGGCGGCACCGGCAAGGTGTTTGTGGCCATGTTGGCCGGACCAAAGCCGAGTCGTGCGTTCATGGATGCGGTGCTGCGGACGAGCTTGGGTGCTCGAGCCAGATAGGCGTCCGGGTCGTGCAACACGAGCTCAATGAACCGCTGCGAGGTGTTACGTACCCGCTGCTCGCGTATCCGCACGAGGGCTATCTCGTCCCAGGCGAATCGGCCCAGCTTCATGTGGTCCACTCCCGCGTCGTCCAGCACCAGCTCCGGTCGGCCGTGGAGCAGGCGCTGGATGATGATCACCGAGCAGAACCCGAAGAAGGGCACGGCCAGCGCCCCCGCCGCAGTCATCTTCACAGTGCTGTGGGCGACCAGGAAAACGATGCCCAGAGCGACGAAGACCAGAGAGCCGGCCAGCATGGCCCACACGCGTCCCTTGGCGAGCGGGTAAACCGTCGGGGGCAGTGGAACGCCGTTTCTGATCACGGGCTCAGACGATAGGGCCAGAGCCCTCATCAGCGGAAGCCTTTTCGCAAACCGTCTGGCGCCGTGGTCGTCCCGTCTGCCGTCGTCTGAAGCTTCCCCGTGATCTTGGACACTCGATCTTTATGCCGCGAGGTCGTGCTGGTGCCGCTGTCGGGTCTCGACGGGGGTGAAGTAGCCGAAGTCTCTGTGCTTGCGCAGTCGGCGGCGGTTGTAGAACGTCTCGATGAAGTCGAAGACCTCGGCGCGGACGGTGGCCCGGTCGGGCCAGACGCGGGTGCCGCTCTCTTCCTTGAGCAGGGCCCAGAAACTCTCCGCAGCGGCATTGTCGAGGCAAGATCCGGTGCGTCCGCAGCTTTGCCGGAGGCCCAACTCGCGTATGTGGTGGCGGAAGCGGCTGCTGGTGTATTCGCTGCCGCGGTCCGAATGCACTATGCAGCCGGGCTGGAGACGGCCACGTCCGGCGGCCATCTCCAGCGCGTCGACGACGAGGTCGGCGCGGTGGCGGTCGGCCATCGAGTAGCCGACGATCTCGCGGGTGGCCAGGTCCAGCCAGCAGGCGAGGTAGAGCCAGCCCTCGACTGTGGGCAGGGCGGTGATGTCGCCGACCAGCTTCGTGCCGGGGGTCTCGGCGTGGAAGTCCCGGCCGATCAGATCGGGGGCCGGCTTTGCCTTCTTGTCCGGCCGGGTCAGCGACCGCCGCCTGCGGCGGTGGGCTCCCTGGATGCCGTGCTCGCGCATCAGGCGGGCGACCCGCTTGCGGTTCACGCGTTGCCCCAGGCGTCGTAGTTCGGCATGGATGCGTGGAACCCCGTAAGTGTGACGGGAGGCGACGTGGGTGACGGTGATCTCATGGGCCAGGGCCTCGTCGGCAGCCTTGCGGGCCGAGCGGGTCCTGGCCGCGGCGAGCCAGGCGTAGAAGGAGGAGCGGGCCACCTTGAACAGCCGACACAGGAAAGCGACGCCGTGGGTGGTCTTCTCCGCCTCGATGAACGCGTACGTGTCGTTCACCGATCGCTCTCCTTCACGAAGAAGACCGCGGCTTTTCGCAGCACCTCGATCGTCTTGGCCTGCTCGGCGTTCTGCCGACGCAACCGCTTGAGCTCCTCGCGTTCGGCCGTGGTGAGTTCGCCCGGGGCGCCCTCGCCTCGATCTGCCTTGGCCCGGCGGTACCAGCCGCGCAGGGACTCGGGGCTGATGCCGAGGTCCCGGGCGACCGCCGTGACCGTCTTGCCCGAGGAGTCGACGAGCGCGATCGCGTCCCGCTTGAACTCCTCGGTGTACCGCCTCGTGTACTTGCTTCCCACCTGGTGCTACTTCCTCTGGAACCTCAAGTCCCAGTCTCCAGGTGTCCACGATCAAGGGGAAGGCTCACCCCGTGCGGTTGCTGCCCGCGGCAACAGACGGGTCTCAGTTCCACGACACGGTCGCTGTCGCCTCGGTCCGGCGGCGGCTCTGCTCCTGAGGCAGAGCCGCACGCTCCCGACACGCCACTCACATGACGGGACGATTGGAAGACGCGTACTCATCCGCAATGTTGAAGACGCTGGCACAGCGCGGGCATTCTGCATGGCCGAAGAGATGGGCGATACCGTCGGCGAGCACGGTTTCGCCATCACGGACGGCAGTCTCATGCATCCATCGACCGATGCCGGAGAGGCCTTCGGGAGACGTCGGCCGCAGTGCCCGGCGATCCACGTCGCCCAGGTGCCAGTCCCGGATCGCTGAGTAGCGCCCGTAACCGCCGATAGCGATCGTCACCTCGACAGCGCAGTGAGGGCAGGCGACCTGATAGAAGTCATCCGAGAAGTCACCCAGGGCCGCACTCCAGTGGTACTGCTCTTCGGCCGCGAGCAAGTCGAGGAAGGCCGCGAAGTAGTCGTCTGGCCGCGACCGCAGGTGCCGATCCAGCAGCTCGCGGAACGACGCGATCGCGTCGGCACAGCCCGCCAGCACGTCGTCGCACCCGTGGCCCCCTGCGGCGCACCGCACGATCGTCCCGGCTAGCCCGCGCGCCCGCGCGCTCCGCGACGCGAGATGCACCAGACGCGGCAGTGCGGCGAAACTCGCAGGGAACACCAGGTCGTGCTCGAGGACCAGCCGGTAACCCAGCTCGTCCCATACCGCTGCGTCGTCCTCGCGCTCGACCCGCGCCAGGAGCTCGGGGACGCGATCAACATCCCCGTGACAGTCGTACATCTGCGCCCAGTTCGCCACCTGAGCATTCAACCGCCCTTGAAGCTGCCGCGGGACGACTCCGCATCCATGAACGCCTCCGGCAGGACTCATCGACCTAGCGTCGTGAGAAAGGCAAACTCTCCATTCCTATGCACTCGAGCCGCCGACGATGCAGCCCCGACACTGCTCTGGCCTGCGGATACAGCCCCCTAGCAAGTCATCGGCTGAGGGTCAGAGCGGGTCTGGAACCGTGGCGGAATCCGCGCTGCTAAGACGAGGCGGTGGTGACGCCAGGCCCAAGGGGTCATACCCCACCCCCTACAACCTCTCCCTGCCCGCCGCCATCGCCTCTACGATCCGCGCATGATCAAGCTGACCTGGGCCCCAGACCTTGGGGAGCGGTCGCGGAGTGTCACCGGGGTAACAGCATGTGCTGGGGCGGACCACAGGGCGGTTTGCCGAGGCAGTCCAAATTGCAAGGCTGTCTCGCGAGCCGCGCTGGCATCGTATGAACCATGGCAGCGATAGACGAGACATTCGAACCTGACAGCCCTGTCCACAGCACTTGTCCGCCCCTGGTGGAGGCAGCGTGGCTGTATCAGTCGGATCAGGTGTGTCTGGAAGACCTACCGATGACCGCTGCCCAGGCACTCGCAGCGGGAATGGACACGCCGACCCTGTGCGAGCTCGCCGGCCTGCCGCGTCACGCGGACCCCCGGGACATCCGCGACACGTTCGAGCAGGCTCTTGAAGAATTGGGGATCAATCTGCCCGATCGCCACCTGGCCCGTCGGTACGCGCTGCGCAGGCTGGCCACTCGGTTCACCGCCGGGGAGGTGGATCTCGCCGAGTTGGCATCGGACGAGTGGTCGGAGATGGAGGTCGAGACCACTGAGGAGCAAGCATTCCTGGCGCTACTCCCGCCATGCGCGTGCTGCATCGAGTACACATTGGGGCTCGACGAGGCGGCGTGGGAAGCGCAACTGCAGATCGCTGCCTGTGCCTTGGTCTCGCATCCCGCTGTCGGGCCGCGCTTCTGACGAGTGAGGTCCGGAGATTGGACAGCAGATGTCGACCACCTTGGGAGGCACGAGCGTCTGGCGCTGTTCGATTGCCAGACGGCTAGAAGAGGTGGGCCGAGGTGCGCTGCGTGAGGTTCTCGACGATCGTGCGCAGCCACGGGCTGCGCACGGCTGGCAGCCGGACCAAGGTGTGCAGGAACGTTTCCCGGTCGGCCCGGAACAGATAGTTGGGGAGCAGCGGGAGAGGGTCGTCGCGGAGTACGTCTTGGGGTATGCGACCTGACGCAGGCACCGGCAAGTAGGGCTTGGGGAGAGACCAGCCACAGCCACACCCCCAGCGGCAGGGGCACCGGGTATGCCGACGCAGTGGGGCCGGCGGGGGTCCAGGTCTGACCTGTCTGGGGATGGACCGGTACGAGGAGGATGTCGACGGCCGCGTCCGGGGAGGGCTGTCCCGGTCCAGCCAGGACGGCGCGCCGCTTCGGGGGGCCTGCGGGCAGCAGGGCGTCGAGCGCGCGTTGGAACACGTCCGCGGTCAGACCGCCCGGAGCCTTCACCGGCTGCCCTTGGGAGCCAACCAGCAGGTGGGCGAGCGCCTGGCCTGCTGCCGCCTCCCACTGCGGGCTCCACGACCAGTAGTGGTTCGACCCCAGCCGTCCTCCCCACGTGGCAATCGGCTCGAACGGGGGCGTCTTGTCCCCCTTCTCTGCCAGCTCCGACCAGGAGAGGGGCGCAGCGTGGATGCCGTCAACGGGGATGCGGTGCACGGCGTCCGGGCTGAGCCGCACTGCCTGCCAGAGCGAGCAGTCGTCGACCCTGGTCGCCACGGGGAGGTCGCATGTCTCACAGGCCATGTTGGGCCCGTCGGCTCCGTCGAGACCGCAGCAGGCACCGCCGCGTTTCTCAGGGATCAGCCGGGTTCCACGGATATCACCGGGCGCGATGACACTCGCCCCGGGCGTGCTGTCGGACAGGGCGTAGACCGGCGCGTAGACGCCTCGTGCCTCCGCCTCGCCCGGATCGATCTCGTCCCACAACCGCCACGGCCCTCCCCAGGGGTCCGGGTCCACGGCAAACGTCCCGGACTCCATGAGCACCGGAAGCTGGGCCCCGTTCCCGTACTTCTGACGAGCGTGGACTGGCAGTGAGACCTGGGACAGCGGGGTGGTCAACTCGGCGCCGCATCCCGCACACACGAAAACGAACAAATGTCCTCCGCCTGGGAAACAGACGCATTGTCGCAACTCGCCGACAGCCAGCCAACATGTTTCCTCATCCGTTGCGGGAACGGCACCACAGGGTCAGCGATGCATGCCCGCGGCAACAGTCAGGGAACAAACGGCTCCGCCAACAGCACGACCCGATCGCTCTCGACGTCGAACCCGAGTACGGGATGGCTGCCGTCGCCGCCCTCGGCATCCATCAGCACCGGCTTCCCCAACCCCCGTCCGATGGCCGTGAGGAACCCGCAGAGCAAGTCGAGTCGCTCCTGCCCCTGGACTTCCCGCAGGTCGACATCAAAGTCGATCTCGTCCGACGAACAGAAACGGAAGATCACCAGCACATCGGCAGCCGGCCAGACCCTCAACTGCGGGCACTCAGCGTCGGCCGGGCGGGACAGCGCTGTCTCCGCCCGAGGCACCGGAAGTACCGACTCTCCTTCGGAGTACTGGTACTTCCATCCGCTCACGTCAACAAGGTCGAGGACAGCCTGCCAGTCCTCGACCGAGGCCCCAGGAACGAGCACGTCCGGCAGCGCGCCCATCAGATCAGGGTCGAAGAACCCTCTGACGTCATCCCACAGCAGGTCAGCCACTCCCCCATCCTGCCCGGCGCCCCTTCCCCATGCGTACCGGTTTCCCGTGCCCCTCCCCAGGTGCGCCCCTCGTTCTGTACGGCCTCACACGACACCCCGGAAACCCCAGCTCAAAGCACGCACAGACCCGCCCCGAGAGTCAGCACCAAGTCAGCACACGGCCAGGAAACAGGCTGATCCAGCCGGAGAAAACAGGAAGGGGCCAGACCCGAAGATCTGGCCCCTGACCTGGGGTTTCCTATCTTGACCTGCCACTTCGGCCGATCAAGGAATCAGGCGCTACACATTGAAGCGGAACTCCACCACGTGCCCATCCTGCGTCACGTCGTCCTACCCGGCCCTCCACCCGCGCCTTGCCCTTGACGCGGTTTCGGCCCCCGAGCCTGCCCCCACCAGGTCCCCGGCCGACGGAGCGCGACAAATCTGCCGCGCGACATCCCTATGAGGATGTGTCACCACCAAACGATTTCTCTCGCTCCGGCGCCAAACAGCGCATGCCCCACCCCACGTTCGAGCCGCACTCGAGCCCGGACAGCCCCAAAAGGATCGATGTCGTCCTCCCCGATGAGCCGCCCGACGCGACCGAGTCCGTCGCTGCCGCCCTACTGCACCTCCTTCACGTCCTGATGGCCGATCCCGGCCGACCGCACCCCGAGCCCGGAGACAGTCAGGAGGGACGGGCTACTGCCGGCTCTTCTCGCCCATACGAGGTACGGCTGAGCGCCACATAACACCCGCACCGCGCTCCACGCCTCGCGCACGCACTGGGGGTCTCACCGCACGTGATCCGCTCCGCCTTCGCCGGACGCTGCTCCACCGAGGACCTGCAAGACCCCGAGGCCTCCAGAAACTGGCAGTTCACCCGCGCCCGAGCCCTGATCGAACCCGCCGGGGGCCAGATCGTCACCGAGTACTTCGACATCGCCCACAGCCGCTCCCTGCCCTGGCAACGCCGCCCCCGCGCCAACGCACTCCTCCAAGCCCTCCGCAACCCCAGCCGCGGCTTCGACGCGGTCGTCATCGGGGAGCCGCAGCGGACGCTCACGCCGGAACAGGCCCAGGCTCGGAAGACGGTCAAGGAGTGCGAGCGGCGTCTACCCGCTACCAGGCCGCCCTCGAAGCCGGCGCCGACCCCGCCGTCGTCACTCAATGGATCAACGAGGCGCAGGCGGACAAAGAGACAGCGCGCAGAAGGCTCGACGCGCCACCCGCCGCCGCTCGAAAGAAGGAAACCCCGCTCACCGCCGACCAGATCGGGGAGATCACCGAGAGACTCGGGGACATCGCGCAACGTGTGCACGCCGTCGACGCGGAGAAAAAGGGCCCGCTCTACGAGGCGCTCGGGATCACGATCAGCTACGAACATGCAGGCAGGGCCGCGACCGTTAGGTCGAGGCCCTCATCCGCGTATCGCTAGAGCGAGTGTCCGAGGGGGGACTTGAACCCCCACGCCCGATAAAGGGCACTAGCACCTCAAGCTAGCGCGTCTGCCATTCCGCCACCCGGACCAGGTGTCTGCCGCCTGGCCGGGGGTGTTCCCCGCGGCGACAGGGACAACAATACCAAGGTTTCGGAGCGCCCTTCACCTGCGTATTCCGGGCCCTGGGCGGGCCGCGGCGCGCGCTCACCCGACGTGACACACGGCTGCCCCTTCACGCGAGGCCCAGGTCAGCCGGAGGCCGAAGGGTGCCGGGCGCCGCTCGCTTGAAGTGCGCGGCGCCCGGCCGTGCGTCACGGCATCAGCTGGTACTCCGGGAAGTTCCCCGGCAGCCGCTCCCCCGCCGGTCCCCGGGTCACCGCACGGACGAGCAGGTCGCCGCCCACGAAGGCGCCGCGCCAGGACGCGCCGAAGCCGCCGAACAGTTCGTCGCGGTCGCCCCGGGAGCGGGGTTTGCCGTGGCCCACCTTGAAGGCGCGGATCTGCGGGGCCAGGCGGTCGTAGGTCTCCCGGTCGTCCGTCGACAGCGTCGCGACGAGGGCTCCGTTCGACGCGTTCATCGCCGCCAGCAGCTCCGCCTCCGTGTCGACCAGGACGATCGTGTCGACCGGGCCGAACGGTTCCGCGTGGTGCAGCGGGGAGGACGGGGGCGGGTTCAGGAGGGTCACGGGGTGGACGTAGGCGGAGGTGTCCTGGCCCGGCAGGAAGCGCGCGTCCGCCGCGCGGCCCCGGTGCAGGGGGATCGCGCCGCGGTCGATCGCCTCGGCCACCTGGTCCGCCAGTTCCTTCGCCTTGGCCGCGTTGATCAGCGGACCGAAGTCCAGCTCCGGGTACGGGTCGTCGCGTTTCTCCACCGCGAGGGGGTGCCCGATCCGGACGCGGCGCACCGCCGGGAGGTACGCGGCCAGGAACTCGTCGAACAGGGAGCGCTGGACGACGAAGCGCGGGTAGGCCGTGCAGCGCTGTTTGCCGTAGTCGAAGAGCTTGGGGACGACCGCGGTGAGCGACTCCCAGTCCGAGTAGCCCCAGATGCCCCAGGTGTTCAGGCCCTCCTGTTCGAGGATGTGCCGTTTGCCCAGGTCGGCGACCGCGGTGGCGACCGCGGCGCCGGTGTCCCGGCCGCCGACGAAACTGACACAGCCGATCTCGGGCGCCCGCACGAGCGCCTCGGACAGTTGGCCTCCGCTGCCGCTGACGAGCGTGACGGGGATGCCCTCGCGCGCGGCCAGCGCACAGGCCAGGGTGAGGCAGGCTACGCCGCCGTCGGTCGGGGTCTTGGCGATGACCGCGTTGCCCGCCAGGGCCTGGACCAGCAGGGCATGGACCAGGACGCTCATCGGGTAGTTCCAGCTCGCGATGTTCGACACCGGGCCGTCCAACGAGGACCGCTCGCCGATCATCGGTTCGATTCCGTCGACGTACCAGCGCACACCGTCGATGGCCCGGTCCACGTCGGCCTGCGCGAGCCGCCAGGGTTTGCCGATCTCCCAGACGAGGAGGAGGGCCAGCAGTTCGCGGTGTTCCGTGAGGGCGTCCAGGGTCGCGGCGACCCGAGTCCGGCGTTCGGACAGGGGCAGTCGGCGCCAGGCGCGGTGCTGGTCCAGCGCGGCGCGCACGGCACGGTGAGCGCTGTCGCTGTCCAGGCGCGGCGGGCCCGCGATGGGACTGCCGTCGACGGGGCTGGTGGCGGGCAGCGGCCGGCCGTCGGCCTGCCAGGAGGAGTCCCAGAGGTTCAGGACACGGTCGTCCCGGAAGGCCTCGGGGGCGACGGCGAGGCAGCGCTGCCAGGCGTCGTACCAGGAGGTACCGGATTTGAGGGTGAGGGTGGGTGCCATTCGATTGCTCCGCTCTCGGTGCACAGTCGGGGGCGGGTCGTGCATGGCTCGTCTCGTGTCACACGTACACGATGAGGATGTCGGTGTGTCCGTATATACGAGTCCGTGCGGACAAGCCTGTATGACCGTGTCCGTACGGGTCAGTGGGTACGACGCTAGCGAGCCGTCGCGATACCTGAAAGTGACCTCGCCTCAACTATGAGTGACGTCACGCCCGGCTTCCAGCAGGGTGCGCACCAGGCGCGCCGTCTCGGTGGGGGTGTCGCCCACCTTCACCCCTACCCCTTCCAGCGCTTCCCTCTTCGCCTGCGCGGTGCCCGAGGAACCGGAGACGATGGCGCCCGCGTGGCCCATCGTCCTGCCCTCGGGCGCGGTGAAGCCCGCGACGTAGCCGACGACCGGCTTGGTGACGTGGTCGCGGATATACGTGGCGGCCCGTTCCTCCGCGTCGCCGCCGATCTCGCCGATCATCACGATCAGTTCCGTGTCGGGATCGGCCTCGAACGCGGCCAGGCAGTCGATGTGGGTGGTGCCGACGACGGGGTCGCCGCCGATGCCTACACAGGTCGAGAAGCCGATGTCCCGTAGTTCGTGCATGAGCTGGTAGGTGAGCGTGCCGGATTTCGACACGAGACCGATGCGGCCGGGCCCCGCGATGTCCGCGGGGATGATGCCGGCGTTGGACCGGCCGGGGCTGATCAGCCCGGGACAGTTGGGGCCGATGATCCGGGTGCGCTTGCGCCGGGCGTACGCGGTGAAGGCCACGGAGTCATGGACCGGGATGCCCTCCGTGATGACGACCGCGAGGCCGATGCCCGCGTCGGCGGCCTCCATGACCGCGGCTTTGGCAAAGGCGGGAGGCACGAAGACGACGCTCACGTCGGCGCCGGTCGCCTCCCTGCCCTCGCGGACCGAGCCGAAGACGGGGATCGCGCCGGGGGCACCTGGCAGGTCCCCGACGCGCCCGGGGATCTCGAAGTCGACCGTGCGGCCCGCCTTGCGCGGGTTGACGCCGCCGACGACGTTCGTGCCGGCCGCGAGCATGCGGCGGGTGTGTTTCATGCCCTCGCCCCCGGTCATGCCCTGGACGAGGACCTTGCTCTCCTTGGTGAGGTAGACGGCCATGTCGGGCTCCTTCAGCCGGCGGTGGCGAGTTCGGCGGCCCGGCGTGCGGCGCCGTCCATGGTGGCGGCCTGCTGGACCAGCGGGTGGGCGTACTCGGCGAGGATCGCCCGGCCGCGGGCGGCGTTGTTGCCGTCCAGGCGGACCACGAGCGGCCTGGTCGGGGGGACCTCGTCCAGGGCGCGCACGATGCCGTCGGCGACCGCGTCGCAGGCGGTGATCCCGCCGAAGACATTGACGAGGACGGACCTGACGGCCGGGTCGGACAGGATGACGGAGAGGCCGTCGGCCATGATCCGGGCGGAGGCGCCGCCGCCGATGTCGAGGAAGTTGGCGGGGCGGGCGCCGCAGCGCGCGACGACGTCGAGGGTCGACATCACAAGACCCGCGCCGTTGCCGATGACACCCACCTCGCCGTCCAGTCTGACGTAGTGGAGGCCCTTGGCGGCGGCCGCCGCCTCCAGCGGGTCGTCGGACGCGGTGTCCTCGGCGCCCCAACGGTTCTGCCGGAAGCGGGCGTTGTCGTCCAGGGTGACCTTGCCGTCGAGGGCGACGACGGCGCCCTGTGCCGTCCGCACCAGGGGGTTGACCTCCACCAGTACGGCGTCCTCGCGGACGAGCACGTCCCAGAGCCGTACGAGTACATCGACGGTACGGGCCGGCAGTCCCGCGGCTTCGGCGATCTCGGCTGCCTTCGAGGAGGTGACGCCCTCCGCCGGGTCGATGGGCACGCGTGCCACCGCCTCGGGACGGCGGGCGGCGACCTGCTCGATGTCCATTCCGCCCTGCGCGGAGGCGATCGCGAGGAAGCGGCCCGCCGCGCGGTCGAGCACATAGGAGACATACAACTCCTGCTCCACGTCGACCGGTTGGGCCAGCATCACTGCGCCCACGGTGTGCCCCTTGATGTCCGCCCCGAGGATCTGGCGGGCCGTCAGTTCGGCGGCGGCCGGATCGGCAGCGAACTTCACGCCGCCCGCCTTGCCCCGGCCGCCCGTCCTGACCTGCGCCTTGACCACGACACGCCCGCCGAGCCGCCGGGCGATCTCCCGGGCCTCCTTGGACGAGTCCGTGACCTCGGCCCTCGGGACGACGATGCCGTGTTCCGCGAAGAGTTCCCTTGCCTGGTGTTCGTACAGGTCCATCTCGGCTCCTGTCTGGAAAGTGCCGCACGCCCCCTGGACACCACCCACCGGATGCGGGATAACAAGCTTCATACAGTATTCGTCGACTGTATGCAATGTACCGCGAGCGCGTTCCCACCCCCTACGAAGGGACAGGACTTCGCCATGCCCGACGACACCCAGGACCCGATATCCGGTGGTCATCTCGTTGCCAAGGCGCTGAAGGCCGAGGGCGTCGACCGCATCTACACCCTGTGCGGCGGCCACATCATCGACATCTACGACGGCTGTGTGGACGAAGGCATCGAGGTCGTCGACGTACGTCACGAGCAGGTCGCCGCCCACGCCGCCGACGGCTACGCACGCATCACCGGCAGGCCCGGCTGCGCGGTCGTCACGGCGGGTCCCGGCACGACCGACGCCGTGACGGGGGTCGCCAACGCGTTCCGTGCGGAGTCCCCGATGCTGCTGATCGGCGGTCAGGGGGCCCTCAGCCAGCACAAGATGGGGTCCCTGCAGGACCTGCCGCACGTCGACATGATGACGCCCATCACCAAGTTCGCGGCGACCGTGCCCGACACGGCGCGCGCGGCGGACATGGTGTCGATGGCGTTCCGCGAGTGCTTCCACGGCGCGCCCGGGCCCTCCTTCCTGGAGATCCCGCGCGATGTCCTGGACGCCAAGGTGCCGCGGGAGAAGGCCCGGGTGCCCCGCTCCGGCCACTACCGTGCCTCCACCCGCTCGGCCGGTGATCCCGAGGCCGTCGAGCGGCTCGCGGATCTGCTCGTGCACGCCGAGAAGCCGGCGATCCTGCTGGGCAGCCAGGCGTGGACGACTCGGGGGACCGAATCCGCCGTCGACCTCGTACGCACCCTGAACATCCCGGCGTACATGAACGGTGCCGGGCGCGGCACGCTGCCGCCGGGCGACCCGCACCACTTCCAGCTCTCGCGCCGCTACGCCTTCTCGCACGCCGACGTCATCGTCATCGTGGGTACGCCCTTCGACTTCCGCATGGGCTACGGCAAACGCCTCTCCCCCGACGCGACCGTCGTCCAGATCGACCTCGACTACCGGACCGTCGGCAAGAACCGGGACATCGACCTCGGCATCGTCGGCGATGCGGGCCTGGTCCTGAAGTCGGTGACCGAGGCCGCCTCGGGACGCGTCAACGGCGGGGCGTCCCGGCGCAAGGAGTGGCTCGACGAACTGCGGGCCGCCGAGCAGACCGCCATCGACAAGCGGCTGCCGCAGCTGAGGTCGGACGCCTCCCCCATCCACCCGTACCGGCTCGTCAGCGAGATCAACGACTTCCTCACCGAGGACTCGATCTACATCGGTGACGGCGGCGACATCGTCACCTTCTCCGGTCAGGTCGTCCAGCCCAAGTCACCCGGCCACTGGATGGACCCGGGTCCGCTGGGCACGCTCGGCGTCGGCATCCCGTTCGTGCTCGCGGCCAAGCAGGCGCGCCCCGACAAGGAGGTCGTCGCCCTGTTCGGCGACGGGGCGTTCTCCCTCACCGGCTGGGACTTCGAGACCCTCGTCCGCTACCGCCTTCCCTTCGTCGGCATCGTCGGCAACAACTCCTCGATGAACCAGATCCGTTACGGCCAGGCCCAGAAGTACGGGCGGGAGCGCGAGCGGGTCGGCAACACGCTCGGCGACGTCCCCTACGACGCGTTCGCCCGGATGCTGGGCGGTCACGGCGAGGAGGTCCGCGACCCGGCCGACATCGGCCCCGCGCTGCGCCGGGCCCGTGAGTCCGGGAAGCCCTCGCTGATCAACGTCTGGGTCGACCCGGACGCGTACGCCCCCGGAACCATGAACCAGACCATGTACAAGTGAGGAGCGCTTGTCATGACCAAGGCTCTCGACGGCATCCGCGTCCTGGACATGACCCATGTCCAGTCCGGACCCTCCGCGACCCAGCTCCTCGCCTGGCTCGGCGCGGACGTCATCAAGCTGGAGGCGCCGACCGGTGACATCACGCGCAGGCAGCTGCGCGACCTCCCGGACGTCGACTCCCTCTACTTCACGATGCTCAACTGCAACAAGCGGAGCATCACCCTCAACACCAAGACCGAACGCGGCAAGGAGATCCTCACCGAGCTGATCCGGCGCTCCGATGTCATGGTCGAGAACTTCGGCCCGGGCGCGGTCGACCGGATGGGCTTCACCTGGGACCGCGTCAGGGAGATCAATCCACGGATCGTCTATGCCTCCATCAAGGGGTTCGGCGAGGGCCCGTACACCGCGTTCAAGGCGTACGAGGTCGTCGCGCAGGCCATGGGCGGGTCGATGTCGACCACCGGTTTCGAGGACGGGCCGCCGCTCGCGACAGGGGCCCAGATCGGGGACTCGGGGACGGGTGTGCACGCCGTGGCGGGGATTCTCGCGGCGCTGTACCAGCGGGAGAAGACCGGGCGTGGGCAGCGGGTCAACGTGGCCATGCAGCACGCTGTACTCAATCTGTGCCGGGTGAAGCTGCGCGATCAGCAACGCCTGGCACAGGGGCCGCTCGCTGAATATCCCAACGAGGACTTCGGCGAGGAGGTTCCCCGCTCGGGAAACGCGTCCGGCGGCGGCCAGCCCGGCTGGGCGGTCAAATGCGCCCCGGGCGGACCCAACGACTATGTGTACGTCATCGTGCAGCCCGTCGGCTGGAAGCCGCTCAGCGAGCTGATCGGCCGGCCGGAGCTGGCCGGCGACCCCGAGTGGGCCACCCCTCAGGTCCGGCTGCCGAAGCTCGGCAAGATGTTCCAGCTGATCGAGGAGTGGTCGTCGACCCTGCCCAAGTGGGAGGTCCTGGAGCGGCTGAACGCCCATGACATCCCGTGCGGGCCGATCCTGTCGACCAAGGAGATCATCGAGGACGAGTCCCTGGCCGCGAACGGGATGGTGGTGCGCGTACCGCACCCGGAGCGCGGCGAGTTCATCACGGTGGGCAGCCCGCTCAAGCTCTCCGACTCCCCCGTCGAGGTGACCGGTTCACCGTTGCTCGGCGAGCACAACGAAGAGGTCTACGTGGGCGAGCTCGGCCTCGGTGACGAGGAGTTGCGCCTGCTCAAGTCGAACGGGGTGATCTGACGTGATGACAGAGGACCGGGCGCTCAGGGTACGTGCCCTGCTCGACTCGGTGCGGGCCGAGGGACGCACCGCGCTGACCGCGCCGGAGGGCAAGGTGATCGCCGACGCGTACGGCATCGCCGTACCGGGCGAGGAGCTGGCGCGGGACGTGGACGAGGCGGTGGCACACGCGGCGCGGTTCGGCGGGCCCGTCGTGATGAAGATCGTCTCCCCGGACATCCTGCACAAGACCGAGGCCGGCGGAGTCGTCGTCGGTGTGGCGGGCGCGGCGGAGGTGAAGACCGCGTTCCACACGATCGTCCGCAACGCCCGCGCGTACGACCCTGAGGCGCGGGTCGAAGGGGTCCAGATCCAGGAACTGCTGCCGCAGGGCCAGGAAGTCATCGTGGGCGCGGTGACCGACCCCACCTTCGGCAAGATCGTGGCCTTCGGGCTGGGCGGCGTGCTCGTCGAGGTGCTGAAGGACGTGACCTTCCGGCTCGCGCCCGTGGACGCCGACGAGGCGCTGTCCATGCTGGACTCCCTCCGCTCGGCCGAGATCCTGCGCGGGGTGCGCGGGCAGCCGGGCGTGGACCGGTGGGCGATCGCCGAGCAGATCCGCCGGGTCTCCCGACTGGTCTCCGACTTCCCCGAGATCGCCGAGGTCGACCTCAACCCGGTGATCGCCACCCCGGACGGCGCGGTCGCGGCGGACATCAGGGTGATCCTCTCCGAGGCGCCCGAGAAGGAGCGCCGGCACTACACGCGCGAGGAGATCCTCACCTCCATGCGCCGGTTGATGCAGCCGTCCTCCGTCGCCGTGATCGGCGCCTCCAACGAGCCGGGCAAGATCGGCAATTCGGTGATGCGCAACCTCGTCGACGGCGGCTTCTCCGGGGAGATCCACCCGGTGAACCCCAAGGCCGATGACATTCTGGGCCGCAAGGCGTACAAGAGTGTCACGGACGTTCCCGGTGAGGTGGATGTGGCCGTCTTCGCCATCCCCGCCGCCCTGGTGGCCGGGGCGCTGGAGGAGGTGGGGCGCAAGAGGATCCCCAACGCGGTCCTGATTCCCTCCGGGTTCGCGGAGACCGGGGAGCACCGGCTCCAGGCGGAGATCGTGGAGATCGCCGAGCGGTACGGCATCCGGCTGCTGGGCCCGAACATCTACGGCTACTACTCGACGTGGCAGGACCTGTGTGCCACGTTCTGCACGCCCTACGACGTCAAGGGCGGGGTCGCGCTGACGTCGCAGTCCGGGGGCATCGGGATGGCCATCCTCGGCTTCGCCCGCACCACGAAGACGGGTGTGTCGGCGATCGTCGGCCTCGGCAACAAGTCGGACCTGGACGAGGACGACCTGCTGACCTGGTTCGGCGAGGACCCGCACACGGAGTGCATCGCGATGCACCTGGAGGACCTCAAGGACGGGCGGGCGTTTGTGCGGGCCGCCCGGGAGACCGTCCCCAAGAAGCCCGTGGTGGTCCTGAAGGCGGGCCGGACCGCGGCCGGCGCCCGGGCCGCGGGATCGCACACCGGGGCGCTCGCGGGCGACGACGCCGTGTACGACGACATCCTGCGGCAGGCCGGTGTCATCCGGGCTCCCGGCCTGCACGACATGCTGGAGTACGCGCGCGCGTTGCCGGTGCTGCCCACCCCCGAGGGGGACAACGTCGTCATCATCACCGGGGCCGGCGGCAGCGGTGTGCTGCTGTCGGACGCGGTCTCCGACAACGGACTGACCCTGATGGATATCCCCCCGGACCTGGACGCCGCCTTCCGGGAGTTCATCCCGCCCTTCGGGGCCGCGGGCAACCCGGTGGACATCACGGGCGGCGAGCCGCCGTCGACGTACGAGGCGACGATCCGGCTGGGCCTGGCGGACCCGCGCATCCACGCGCTGGTCCTCGGCTACTGGCACACCATCGTCACCCCGCCCATGGTGTTCGCCGAACTGACCGCGCGCGTGGTGGCCGAGTTCCGGGAGCGCGGCATCGAGAAGCCGGTGGTGGCGTCGCTGGCCGGGGACGTCGAGGTGGAGGAGGCCTGCCAGTACCTGTACGAGCGGGGCGTCGTGGCGTACCCGTACACGACCGAGAGGCCGGTGGCCGTGCTCGGCGCGAAGTACCGCTGGGCGCGGGCGGCCGGGTTGCTGGGAGGCGGTTCATGAGGTGAGTGAGCACGGGGGCCGCCGACGGTGCGCGCCGGCGGCCCCCCGGACCCGCACGCGCACGCGCACGAAAGGCATGGGACAGGGGGCGCTGGCCAGAACTTTCGACGCAAGGGGTGCTGGGCACACATGACATCCACCGATCTACCGACGTCCGTCCCCTACCGGGAGGTGACGGACCGCAACGGCCGGGTGTACCGGATCGGCGAGAGCGACATCGGCATCATGGGCCGTTCCCGTATCTGGATGATCGTCCTGCCCTGGGTGGGCATGACGGCGATCGGCGCCGCCGCGTACGCGTTGGCGTCGGCGCAGGACACGTTCCACGCGGCGCAACTGTGGCGCGATGGGCACATCTACCGGCTGCTGGCCGTCTGGGTGTTCTTCCAGGCGGCCGTGGCCTTCCCCGCCGGCCGGTTGCGGGAGAGCGGCAGGCTGCCCGCCCGTACGGCCATGGCGGCCGGGGCGTGCGCCATGCTGCTGGGCTCTCTGGCAGCGGCGTTCGCCCCGCACAGCACCGTCGGACTCCTCGGCTTCGGCGTGTGCGGCGGCATCGGTGCCGGTCTCGTCCACGCGACCTGCGTGACCATGGCCGGCAAGTGGTACCCGGAGCGCAGGGGCGCCGGGACGGGCTTCGTGAGCGGCGGTTCCGCCTATGGGTCCGTGCCCTTCGTGTTCCTGTTCACCTCCGTGCTCGACCCGCGCGGCCACACGGTGGCGCTCACCGCCCTCGGCGTGGGGCTGTGTCTGGTGGTGGCGGCGGTCGGCTGCTTCTTCGAGGATCCGCCGCGGAACTGGTGGCCGGCGCACAGGGCCCCGGTCCCGGGCGCCGTGCTCCGTCCGGACCGCGGAGACCCCGTGCCGGGCACGCGGGATGCGCGGATCCGCCGCGCTCTGGAGCGGAATCCCCCGGCGGTCAGGCAGTACTCGCCGAAGGAGGCCGCCCGCTCCCCGGTCCTGTGGCTGATGTGGCTCTGTCTGCCGGGCGCGGCCCTGATCGACGTCTTCGGGATCGCCTTCCCGGTGCCGTTCGGTGCGGACATGGGGTTCGCGGGCGGTGTCGTCGCCACGGCGATGTCCCTGACGGCGATCGTCAGCGGCACCGCGAGCGGCGTGATCGGCTGGATCTCCGACCGCTGCGGCCGGCGCACCACCCTGGTGGTGGTCTGTGTCGTGCTGGGCACGGCCCAGTTCGGCGTGCTGGTGTCGGGCCAGGCGGGCAGCGTGCCGTTCTTCCTCGTCTGCTCGATGGTCTCCGGGGTCGCCGGCGGCGCGGTGCTCCCGCTGATCGCGGCCATGACGGCGGACTTCTTCGGTGAGAACCACAGCGCCACCCACTACGGGATGGTCTACAGCTCGAACCTGATCTCGGGGCTCGTCGCCTGCGGTCTGGGCGCGGTCGTCGTCGGTGAGTGGGACTACCCCGGCGCGTTCGTCCTGGCGGGCTCCATCGGCCTGGCCTCCGCGGTCCTGGCCCTTTTCCTGAAGGCACCGGGCAGGCCGAACGCCCGGCGCATCGTCCCCAACCCGCATCCGCTCGGCGAGGAGATGGCGTGACATGACGGCAGACCCCATAGCCACGAACGGTTCGTCGGCCGGCCCCGGGGCCGCGGGCCGGGCCTATCGCGAGGTGACGGACGCCCACGGCCGTGTCTACCGCATCGGTGAGACCGACCGGGACATCCTCGGCCACTCCCGCAAGCTCATGGTGTATCTCCCGTGGATCGCCATGATGGCCATCAGTGTCTTCGAGTACGCGTACGGCTCCGCGGAGGACACCTTGTCCCACGCGCACGGCTGGACGCAGAGCAACACCTTCTGGATCCTCAGCGTCTGGGTGTTCTTCCAGGCCGGTATCGCCTTCCCGTGCGGCTGGCTGCGGGAGCGCGGGGTGCTGACCGCGCGCAGGGCGATGTTCCTCGGGTCCGGGATGTGTCTGGTCGGTTTCCTGGCCCTGTCCCACCTGAGCGACGTATGGGCGGCGATCCTGGGCTTCGGTGTGGTCGGCGGGATCGGTGCCGGTCTCGTCTACGCGACCTGTATCAACATGGTCGGCAAGTGGTTCCCCGAACGGCGCGGCGCGCGGACCGGGTTCGTCAACGGCGGCTTCGCGTACGGATCACTGCCGTTCATCTTCATCTTCAACTACGCGTTCGACACCGCGAACTACAACGAGGTGCTGGACCTGATCGGCTGCTACATCCTGATCGTGGTGGTGTGCTGCGCCTTCTTCTTCAAGGACCCGCCGAAGAACTGGTGGCCCGCGGACATCGACCCGCCGGCCTTGTCCAGCAGCGGGAAGAATGCGGCCGACCCCGCCAAGAACCCGCCTGCGGTACGGCAGTACACACCCGGGGAAGCCATCAGGACCGGCATGCTGCCCCTGATGTGGATCTCCATCGTGATGACGGCCGGGGTGTCGATCTTCGGGATCTCCTTCCAGGTCGACTTCGCCAAGGAGGTGGGCTTCGGACCGCTGGTGGCGGCGTCGTCCATGGGCGTCATGGGCGTCATGGCCGTCATCAACGGCATCGGACGCGGTGTCGTGGGCTGGCTGTCCGACATCGGGGGCCGTAAGCCGACCCTGGTGTTCGTCATCGTCGTCCTCGGCCTCGCGCAGTTCGGGGTGATCTGGGCCGGGGACATCAAGAGCGAATGGCTGTTCCTGTTCTTCGCGTTCCTCTCCGGGTTCGGCGGCGGTGCGTTCTACCCGATGTTCGCGGCGCTGACCCCGGACTACTTCGGGGAGAACTACAACGCCACCAACTACGGCCTGGTGTACAGCGGCAAGCTGGTCAGCGGTCTGTTCGGCGGCGGTCTCGGCTCGATGGTGGTGGCGGCCTGGGGCTACAACGGCGCGTACGCCCTGGCCGGGGGTGTCTCGATGGTGGCGGCCGCGATCGCCCTGCTGCTGCGGCAGCCGGGTCGGAGCCAGAAAGCGGCACCGGCCCCGCGGCCGCGGCCGCGGACGACCGGCTGACCGGAGCACTGCCCGGCCCGCTCACCGGTTTGCCGGCTGACCCTCGTGGGTCCTGTGGTGGCCTTCCCGCGTCCGGGAGGGCCACCGCTGTGTCGGCCGGTACCGGACGGGCTCAGGACTCCGCCCGGGCGTGGTACGACCGCCGGGTGTGCTCGGTGTGTTCGCGCATCAGCCCGGTGGCCCGCTGCTCGTCGCGGGCGGCGATCGCGGCGATCAGCTCCCGGTGCTCGGTCCAGGACCGCTGTCCCCGCTGCCGGGCGACCGGGGTGTAGTACCAGCGCACCCGCCGGTCGACCTGCGCGGCCAGCTCCGCGAGGACCGCGTTGCCCGCGAGCTCCATCACCTTCGTGTGGAAGCGGGCGTTCAGCGCGACCGCCCCGTCCACGTCGTCCTCGGCGACGGCACGCTCTCCCTGGGCGCACAGCTCCTCCAGGGCCGCGATGCCCGCGCTGCCCGCGTGCGCGGCGGCGAGCCGGGCGGCCTCGGCCTCCAGCAGCGTACGCACGGTGAGGAGCTGGTCGGCCTCCTCCTCCGTCGGCTCGTGCACGAACGCGCCCTGGGCGGGGCGCAGATCGACCCAGCCCTCGGTGTTCAGCCGCTGCAACGCCTCGCGCACGGGCTGCCGGGAGACACCGAGATGCCCGGCGAGTTCGCTCTCGACGAGGTGCTGGCCGGGCTGGAGGGCGCGGGTGGTGATGAGTTCGAGCAGCGCCTCGTAGACACGGTCGCGCAGCGGGCCGGGGCGCTCCAGCCTGGGCACCGCTCCCTGCGGCAGTCCTGTCGACAACATCGCGGTCCCCCTCCAGGGCAACGACGGCGCGATAGCCGGGAAGCCAGTATGGATTGTCTTTCGTCTACAGTCTACGGCGCGCAGGGGGGCCTGCCAGGGGGCGAATCGGTCGTTGTCGTCGACGGCCGCGGAGCGACCGCACGGCCCTCAGGGACGCGCATGGACACACGGCAGCGGGTCACCGAGACCCGGGACCGCTCACGGACAGCGGACGACCTGGCCCGCGTACGACAGGTTTCCGCCGAAGCCGAAGAGGAGCACCCGGTCCCCCGAGGAGATCTCCCCGCGTTCCACGAGCTTGGACAGGGCGAGCGGGATGCTGGCCGCCGAGGTGTTGCCGGACTCGGTGACATCGCGGGCGACGACCGCGTTGACCGCGCCGAGCTTCTCGGCGAGCGGCTCGATGATGCGCAGGTTGGCCTGGTGCAGCACGACCGCGGCGAGATCCTCGGGCGCGGTGCCGGCCCGTTCGCAGACCTGCCGGGCGATGGGCGGCAGCTGGGTGGTGGCCCACCGGTACACGCTCTGTCCCTCCTGCGCGAACCGCGAAGGCGTACCCTCGATGCGCACCGCGTGTCCCATCCCGGGCACCGAACCCCACAGCACCGGCCCGATCCCGGTCTCGGCGCCGGCGGGGCAGGCCTCGACCACGGCGGCCCCGGCGCCGTCGCCGACCAGCACACAGGTCGTACGGTCGGTCCAGTCCGTCACGTCGGACATCTTGTCGGCGCCGATGACGAGCGCCCGGGTGGCCGCGCCCGCGCGCACGGTGTGGTCCGCGGTGGCGAGGGCATGGGTGAAGCCAGCGCAGACGACGTTGATGTCCATCGCAGCGGGCTGCGGGATGCCGAGGCGTGCGGCGACGCGGGCGGCCATGTTCGGCGAGCGGTCGACGGCGGTGGAGGTGGCGACCAGGACCAGGTCGATGTCGCCGGGGGCCAGGCCCGCCGCCGCGAGCGCCTTGGCGGCGGCGTGCGCGGCCAGCTCGTCGACGGGCTCGTCGGGGCCGGCGATGTGGCGTGTACGGATGCCCACCCGTGATCTGATCCACTCGTCGCTGGTGTCGACCATGCCCGCCAGGTCCTCGTTGGTGAGCACCTTGGCGGGCTGGTAGTGGCCGACGGCGGCGATGCGTGAGCCGTGCATGGGTGGTTCCCCTCCGTTGCCGTGGGTAGCGGATCCACCAGTCTGATCAGTGACTCACGGGTACGACGGCAGGTGAAGCGACAGGATTGGTGCGTCCGTGTTGTCGGCTTCCCGCAGACTCTCGGACGACCGAACATCCACGGCACCCCCGCCCAAGGCTCCTGCGGCGGTTCACCCGCTGATCAGTTGCTTCGCCTTCAGTACCAGCTCGTACAGGCCGCAGCACAGGGGTGCCCCCACCCACAGCCAGGCGAGGACGGTCAGGGCCCGCCGCTCAGGCGGGCTGCTCTCGCCGACCATCGGCGGCCTCCTTCGGTGCGGAGAGGTGGTGGCGGGGGTGGACGGGCCGGACCAGTTCGTTGGCGATGAATCCGATCACGAGCAGACCGATCATGATCATGAACGACAGGCCGTAGAGATCCGGGCCGTGCTTCCCGGCCGCCTTCTGGTGGTCCGCGATCCAGTTCACGATCAGCGGCCCGAGGACTCCCGCGGTCGACCAGGCGGTGAGCAGCCGGCCGTGGATCGCCCCCACCTGGTAGGCCCCGAACAGGTCCTTCAGATAGGCGGGGACGGTCGCGAAACCACCGCCGTAGAAGGAGAGGATCACCAGCGCGCAGAGGATGAACAGGGGTTTGGAGGAGTCGCCGAAGGACGCGATGAGCAGGTACATCAGCGCGCCCACGCCCAGATAGACGCGGTAGATGTTCTTGCGGCCGATCAGGTCGGAGGCCGAGGACCAGCCGATGCGGCCAGCCATGTTCGCCGCCGACAGCAGGGCGACGAAGCCGGCGGCCGCGGAAACCGACACGGGCGTCGAGGTGTCCGAGAAGAAATCCGTGATCATGGGCGCGGCCTTCTCCAGGATGCCGATGCCGACGGTCACGTTCATACAGAGGACGACCCACAGGCACCAGAACTGGGGGGTGCGCACGGCGCTGCGGGCGGAGACCTGCACACCGTCGACGACGCTCGGCCCGTCCCCCACGGGCTGCTCGCTGCGCGGCACCCGCACCAGCACAACGCCCAGCGACATGAAGACGGCGTACACGAGCCCGTGCACCAGGAACGCGAGGGCGATCCCGGAGTGGTCGGAGCCGAACGACTGCAGCATCTGCGCCGACCAGGGCGAGGCGATGAGCGCGCCGCCGCCGAAGCCCATGATGGCGATGCCGGTGGCCATGCCGGACCGGTCCGGGAACCACTTGATGAGTGTGGAGACCGGCGAGATGTAGCCGATGCCGAGACCGATACCGCCGACGAACCCGTAGCCGAGGACGATCAGCCAGTACTGCTCGCTCGCCGCGCCGAGCGCGGAGATCAAAAAGCCGGAGGAGAAGCAGACGAGGGCCACGGTCATCGCCCAGCGTGGCCCGTTGCGTTCGACGAGGGTGCCGCCGAACGCGGCGGACAGGCCGAGCATGACGATGGCGAGCTGGAACGGCAGGGCGCTTTCAGTGCCGTTGAGGTGGAGCGCGGATTCCAGGGGCGGTTTGAACACGCTCCAGGCGTACGCCTGGCCGATGGAGAGATGGACGGACAGAGCGGCGGGCGGCACCAGCCAGCGGCTCCATCCCGGGGGCGCGATGGGAGGGCTCATGGGCTCGAACGGTAGGCAGCGGGGCGGGTGTTGAGAACCCGTCGCGTCGACGGTATGCGGTGAACGGTATCCAGGGCGCGGCGAACGGTCGTGTCGAGCGGTGTGCCTGCGCGGACCCTTGCCGAGGCAAGTTCCATACTGTAGACAATATTTCGTCGACACGCTTCGGCGCTCCTTCGTCGGCACTTCTTCATCGACGCTCCTTGTCGATCCGACGTCCCCCACCTCCGCGGTACTCCCTCGACCGAACGGAGTGTTCCCGTGAAAGTCGCAGTCCTCGGCGCCGGTGCGATCGGCGCCTACGCCGGCGCCGCGCTCCACCGTGCGGGCGCCGATGTGCATCTCATCGCCCGTGGACCGCATCTGGCGGCCATGAGGCGGCACGGCGTCCAGGTGCTCAGCCCTCGCGGCGACTTCACCGCGCACGTCCACGCCACCGACGACCCGGCCGACGTCGGCCCGGCCGACTATGTCCTCCTGGGCCTCAAAGCCCACGCGTACGCGGCGTGCGGGCCGCTGATCGCGCCGCTCCTGCACGACACCACGGCGGTCGTGGCCGCCCAGAACGGCATTCCCTGGTGGTACTTCCACCGACACGGCGGCCCCCATGACGGCCGCCGTGTCGAGAGCGTGGACCCGGGCGGCGCGGTCAGTGCGGTGCTCGCGCCCGAACGGGCCATCGGCTGCGTCGTCTACGCGGCGACCGAACTGGAGGGCCCGGGGGTCGTACGCCATCTCGAAGGCACCCGGTTCTCCGTCGGCGAGCCCGACCGGAGCGTCTCGGCGCGCTCTGCGGAGTTCAGCGGGGCGATGCGGGCGGGCGGGCTCAAGTGCCCGGTGGAGCCGGACCTGCGCAACGACATCTGGCTCAAGCTGCTCGGCAACATCTCCTTCAACCCGATCAGCGCGCTGGCCCGCGCGACCATGCGGCAGATGTGTGTGCACGGCGGCACCCGCAGCGTCATCGCGACCATGATGACCGAGACCCTGACGGTCGCCGAGGCCCTCGGCTGCACGGTCGGCGTCTCCATCGAACGGCGGCTCGCGGGCGCGGAACGCGTCGGCGACCACCGCACCTCCACGCTCCAGGACCTGGAGCGCGGCAGACCGCTCGAACTCGACGTCCTGCTCGCCGCCGTCGTCGAACTGGCGCAGATCACCGGCGTCGAGGTGCCCACCCTGCGCACCGTGCACGCCATCTCGGACCTGCTCGCGCTGAGGAGCGCCGCATGAGGAAACGAGAACCCAGGACCTACACCCGGCTCACCCGCCCGCTCGTCCGGGACTCTCGCGACGAGCCGTTCCGCGAGGCGAGCTGGGACGAGGCGCTGGACCGTACCGCCCGCGGACTCGCGGCGGCCCGCGGCGCGTTCGGGATGTTCTCCTGCGCCCGCGCCACCAACGAGATGAACTACGTGGCGCAGAAGTTCGCCCGGGTCGTCATGGGCACCAACAACGTCGACTCCTGCAACCGCACCTGCCACGCCCCGAGCGTCGCGGGCCTGTCGGCCGCCTTCGGCTCGGGCGGGGGTACGTCGTCGTACGAGGAGATCGAGCACACCGACGTCATCGTGATGTGGGGCTCCAACGCCCGCTTCGCGCACCCGATCTTCTTCCAGCACGTGCTGAAGGGGATCAGGAACGGCGCCCGGATGTACGCGGTCGACCCTCGCCGCACCACGACCGCCGAGTGGGCGGAGAGCTGGCTCGGCCTGAACGTCGGCACCGACATCCCGATGGCGCACGCGATCGGCCGCGAGATCATCCACGCGGGGCTGGTCAACGAGACGTTCGTGGAGCGGGCGACCTCCGGCTTCGAGGAGTACCGCGAGCTGGTCGAACCATGGACGCTGTCGCTCGCCGAGAAGGTGACGGGCGTACCGGCCCGCGCCGTCCGCGAGTTGGCGCACGCCTACGCACGCGCCGAGCGCGCCCAGCTGTGCTGGACCCTCGGCATCACCGAGCACCACAACGGCACCGACAACGTGCGCGCGCTGATCAACCTGTCCCTGCTGACCGGCCATGTCGGCCGCTACGGATCGGGCCTGCAGCCCCTGCGCGGCCAGAACAACGTGCAGGGCGGCGGCGACATGGGCGCCATCCCCAACCGGCTGCCCGGCTTCCAGGACATCCTGGACCCCGGGACGCGGCACAAGTTCGAGGCCGCCTGGGACACCGTGATCCAGCCGCACTACGGGCTGAACCTCACGGAGATGTTCGAGGCGATGGAGGACGGCACGCTGAGGGCCGTCTACTGCATCGGCGAGAACCCGGCGCAGTCGGAGGCGGACAGCGAGCAGGCGGTACGGCGGCTGCGGGCGCTCGACTTCCTCGTCGTACAGGACATCTTCCTCACCAAGACCGCCGAACTGGCGCATGTGGTGCTGCCCGCGACCGCCGGCTGGGCGGAGACCGACGGCACGACGACCAACAGCGAGCGGCGGGTGCAGCGCGTACGGCGTGCCGTCACCCCGCCCGGCGCGGCCCGCGAGGACATCGACATCCTCTGCGCCCTGGCGGCCCGCCTCGGCCACGACTGGAAGTACGCCGACACCGAGGCGGTCTGGAACGAGCTGAGGTCGGTCTCCCCGGACCACTACGGGATGACCTATGCGCGTCTGGAGGAGCACCAGGGCATCCAGTGGCCCTGCCCGAGCACCCACGGTCTCGAACCGGGCTATCTGCACGACCGGTTGTGGGCGGCGGACCCCGCCGAGCGCGGCGCCCTCGCGCCCTTCGGTCTGGTCCGGCACGATCCGCCCGTCGATCTCACGGACGAGGAGTTCCCGATCCGGCTGACCACCGGGCGGCGGCTGGACTCGTACAACACCGGGGTGCAGAGCGGCGGTTTCGCCTCCCCGCTGCGGCGCGGCGAGAGTGTCGAGCTGTGCCCGGAGGACGCGGAGCGCTACGGGGTGGTCGTCGGCGAGGACGTCCGGGTGAGCTCGCGGCGGGGGTCGGTGGTGGCGCCGGTGTGGATCGACCCGGCGTTGCGGCCCGGACTCGCCTTCATGACCATGCACTTTCCCGACGAGGTGGACACCAACCAGCTGACGATCGAGGCCAACTGCCCGATCGCGGGCACGGCGGAGTTCAAGGCGTCGGCGATCCGTATCGAGAAGCTTCCGGCGACGACCCGTGTGAGGTGATGGCGTGGACCTGCACTTCGGCGACAGCGAGCCGACGGCCGAGGAACGGGCGGCCGTCGACGCCCTGCTCGGCCCTCCCGAGTCGGCGTGGGAGGGTGCCGACCGCACCGAGACGGACCTCAGGTGGGCCCGCGGCGGACGCGCCGCCCGGGACCGCCGCGAGTTGCTGCTGCCGGGGCTGCACGCGATCAACGACCGGATCGGCTGGATCAGCGCGGGCGCCCTGGACTATCTGTGCCGGCGGCTGACGGTGCCGCCCGCCGAGGCGTACGGGGTCGCCACCTTCTACGCGATGTTCTCGGTCGCGCCGCGGCCCGCGACCGTGCTCCATGTCTGCACGGACCTCGCCTGCACGGCTGCCGGGGCGGACGCGCTGTGCGCGGGGATCGAGGCCCGGCTCGGGCCCGGCAGCGGTGTCGGCGTCGAGCGGGCCCCCTGCCTCGGCCTGTGCGAACGCGCTCCGGCGGCGCTCGCGATCAGGGCCGGGGATCCGGTGTGTACAGCGGTGTCGGCGCCGACGACGGTGCGGGCCGCCGTGCTCGCCGCGAGCGCTCCCGACTCGGCGCCGCGGGAGCCCCCGGCGCGGCGGGCGGTTCCCCAGGCCGGCGACCCCTCGCTGATCCTGCTGCGCCGGGTCGGCGTCGTCGACCCGGCCTCGCTGGACGACTACCGCGCCCACGGCGGCTATGCGGCCCTGCGCCGGGCCTTCGCGCTGGGCCCCGCCGGGGTGATCCGCGAGGTGACCGACTCGGGTCTGGTCGGGCGCGGCGGCGCCGCCTTCCCCACCGGCCGCAAGTGGCAGGCCACGGCGTCCCAGCCCGATCGCCCGCATCACCTGGTGTGCAACGCCGACGAGTCCGAGCCGGGCACCTTCAAGGACCGCGTGATCATGGAGGGTGACCCGTACGCGCTGGTGGAGGCGATGACGATCGCGGGGTACGCGATCGGTGCGCAACGGGGCTGGATCTATCTGCGCGGCGAGTACCCGCGCGCGCTGCACCGGCTGGAGCACGCGATCGGCCGGGCCCGCGCGCGGGGTCTGCTCGGCGACGACATCCTCGGCCAGGGGTACGCCTTCGACATCGAGATCCGCCGGGGCGCGGGCGCGTACATCTGCGGTGAGGAGACCGCCCTGTTCAACTCCATCGAGGGGTACCGGGGCGAGCCGCGCAGCAAGCCGCCGTTCCCGGTGGAGAAGGGGCTGTTCGGCAAGCCCACCGTCGAGAACAACGTGGAGACGCTGGTCAACGTCCTGCCGATCCTGACCCAGGGCGCGAGGGCCTACGCGGCCATCGGCACGGAGCACTCCACCGGGCCCAAGCTGTTCTGTGTCTCGGGGAGCGTCGCACGGCCGGGCGTCTACGAAGTGCCGTTCGGCGTCACCCTCTGCGGGCTGCTGGAGCTTGCCGGGGTGCGGCCGGGGCTGCGGGCCGTGCTGCTGGGCGGCGCGGCCGGCGGCTTCGTACGTCCCGACGAAACGGACATCCCGCTCACCTTCGAAGGCACCCGCCGGGCGGGGACCACGCTCGGCTCGGGGGTCGTCATGGCATTCGACGGCACCGTGCCGCTCCCCCGGCTGCTGTTGCGGATCGCCGAGTTCTTCCGCGACGAGTCGTGCGGACAGTGCGTGCCCTGCCGGGTGGGGACCGTGCGGCAGCAGGAGGCGCTGCAGCGGATCGTGGAGCGCACGGGCGCGGCGGCCGCCGAGGACATCGCGCTGCTCAGGGACGTGGGCCGGGCCCTGCGGGACGCCTCGATCTGCGGTCTCGGACAGACCGCGTGGAACGCCGTGGAATCCGCAGTCGACCGTCTGGGGGCGTACGAATGACCGCGATACCGCTCGGGGTGCCGCGCCGGCTGGTCGAGTTCACCCTCGACGGGCAGCCGGTCAGGGTGCCCGAGGGCTCGACGATCCTGGACGCCTGCCGGGATGCCGGGAAGGACGTCCCGACCCTCTGCCAGGGCGACACGCTCACCCCGAAGAACGCCTGCCGGGTCTGTGTCGTCGAGGTCGAGGGCGCGCGCACCCTGGTGCCGGCCTGCTCGCGCAGGGCGGAGCCCGGCATGGAGGTCGGGACCGACACCGAGCGCGTCCGCCACAGCCGCAGGCTGGTACTGGAACTCCTCGCGTCCTCGGTGGATCTGTCGACGACCCCGAGGGCCGCCGAGTGGCTGAAGGAGTACGGCGCGGAGCCGGACCGCTTCGGCCCGGACGCGGCCCGGCTGGGCGAGCAGCCCCGGATCGACAACGAGCTGTATGTGCGCGACTACGACAAGTGCATCCTGTGCTACAAGTGCGTGGACGCCTGCGGCGAGCAGTGGCAGAACACCTTCGCGATCGCCGTGTCCGGGCGCGGCTTCGACGCCCGTATCGCGGTCGAGCACGACGGTCCGCTGACCGGGTCGGCGTGTGTGTACTGCGGCAACTGCATCGAGGTGTGCCCCACCGGGGCGCTGTCCTTCAAGTCGGAGTTCGACCGGCGCGCCGCGGGTACCTGGGACGAGTCGGCGCAGACGCGTACGACGACCGTGTGCGCGTACTGCGGTGTGGGCTGCAATCTCACCCTGCACGTGCAGGACAATGAGATCGTGAAGGTCACCTCCCCGCACGACAACCCGGTGACCCACGGCAACCTCTGCATCAAGGGCCGTTTCGGCTACCAGCACGTACAGAACCGGGGCTGATCAGAACATGGGACGAGTCACGGAACGACGCAAGGTGATCCGCATCCGGGACGGCGCGGTCTCCACCCGCCCGGACACGCTCGTCGCGGAGGAGCCACTGGAGATCCGGCTCAACGGCAAGCCGCTCGCGATCACCATGCGCACCCCGGGCGACGACTTCGCGCTCGCGGCCGGATTCCTGGTCAGCGAGGGCGTGCTCGGCGCGGCTGACGAAGTGCGCAACATCGTCTACTGCGCCGGGGCGACCGTCGACGGATCGAACACGTACAACGTGGTGGACGTGCAGACCGCACCGGGCGTGGTCATCCCCGACATCACCCTCGAACGCAATGTCTACACGACCTCGTCGTGCGGGCTGTGCGGCAAGGCGAGCCTGGACGCGGTCCGTACGACGGCTCGCCGGCCCATCGCCGACAACCCCCCGGTCCGGGTGGACCCGGAGCTGCTCGCGAGCCTCCCCGACCGGCTGCGGGCCGCCCAGCGGGTCTTCGACCGGACCGGGGGGCTGCACGCGGCGGCGCTGTTCACCGAGGACGGGCAGCTGCTCGACATCCGGGAGGACGTGGGCCGGCACAACGCGGTCGACAAACTGGTCGGGCGCGCCCTGCAGAGCGGGGACCTGCCCCTTTCCCGGACTCTGCTGCTGGTCTCGGGCCGTGCCTCCTTCGAGCTGGCGCAGAAGGCCGTGATGGCGGGCATCCCGGTGCTGGCGGCGGTCTCGGCGCCCTCGTCGCTGGCGGTCGACCTGGCCGCGGAGACCGGTCTGACGCTGGTGGGCTTTCTGCGGGGCAGCTCCATGAACGTGTACGCGGGCGAGGACCGCATCACCCTGCGGACCGCGGCCGCCCAGGGCTGACCGGCTCCCCGCGGCACGGCGGCGGGGCCCCCACCGGCGGGGAGCGCCCCCTGCGCCGCAAGGGCCCCGTCTCAGCCCCGTTCCTGGGCGACCCGGGCGAACGCGGCGATGAGGGGTGAGCGGCGGCTCGCCTCCCAGGCGAGGAGGACCTCGTCGGGCTCGGCGTCGGGCACGGGAACATAGGTGATGTCCGGGCGGGAGTACTGCTCGGCGACGGACTCCGGCACCAGGGTGATGCCGGTGCCCGCCGCCACGCACTCGAACTTCTCCTCGATGGTGCGGATCGGCAGGTCGTCGGGGCCGGGCTGGGCGTAGGTGAGCCGGGGTTCGTCCGCGAGGTCGGCCAGGGACAGCTCCTGCTTGTCCGCGAACCGGTGACCGGCGGGCAGCATCGCGACCCGGGTCTCGCTGAACAGCGGGAGCAGGCCGAGGCCCCGCTCCCGGACCGGGCGGCGCACATAGGCCACATCGACGGTGCCGTCCAGGATCAGCTCTTCCTGGTCGTCCCATTCCACTCTCCGAGCATGTACCTGGATCTCGGGATGAGCGGCGCCGAACGTGCGCAGGGCCCCGGTGACCACCACCCCCGCACGGAACCCGACCACGAGGCGCCGGGGGCCGCGTGCGACCCGGTGCACCCGGCGGCGGGTGGCGTCCGCGGCGGCGAGCAGGTTCCGTGCGTCGTCGAGGAGCTGACGTCCCGCCGCCGTCAAGGCGACCCCGTGGCTGTCCCGTCGGAACAGCGTGGCGTCGAGGTCCTTCTCCAGGGCCCGGATCTGACGGCTGAGAACGGGCTGGGCGATGTGCAGGCTCTCGGCCGCGCGCCCGAAGTGCAGTTGTTCGGCGACCGCCGTGAAATAGCGGACCTTCCGCAGGTCGAGGTCCATGGCCGGCCCCCTTCCGTCGCCGGGTGGCGATGCCTTCAGGGTATCGCCACCGCCGGAAGAGGTCTTGGACGGCGGGGTGGCGGCGGGCGCAGGCTGGATCACGTCGGACCAGTACGAAAGGGGCACCGGTATGGGCCTGCAAGGACAGCGGATCGTCGTCGTCGGCGGCACGTCGGGCATCGGACTCGCGGTCGCGGAGGCGGCCGCGCGGGAGGGGGCGGAGGCGGTGGTCGCCTCACGGCGGCAGGAGAACGTGGACGCCGCGCTGCGGCGGCTGCCGGAGGGCACCGGGGGCCGGGCGCTCGACGCCACCGACGAGGACGCGGTGCGCGCCTTCTTCGCGGCGGTCGGGGACTTCGACCACCTGGTCTACACGGCCGGTGAGTCGTTGCTGATGGAGAGCCTGGCCGAGTCGGATCTGACGCGGGCGCGGCGCTTTCTGGACACCCGGCTGTGGGGCGCGTACACGGCCGTCAAGCACGGGGCCCCCAGGATCCGCGAGGGCGGTTCCGTGGTGCTGACCACGGGGACCGCGGGGCGCAGGCCGCTGCCCGGCACGACCGTGGCCGCGAGTCTGTGCGGCGCGATGGAGTCGCTCACCCGGGCGCTGGCCCTGGAGCTCGCCCCGGTCCGGGTGAACGTGGTCTCCCCCGGTCTGGTCCGCACCGAACTGTGGCGGGGGATGACCGGGGAGGACCGGGACGCGCTCTTCGAGGCCGCCACCGCCTCGCTCCCGGTGGGGCGGGTGGGGACGCCGGACGATGTCGCGGAGGCGTATCTGTATCTGATGCGCGGCGGCTACAGCACCGGCTCGGTGGTGGTCGTGGACGGCGGCGGTCTGCTGGTCTGACGGCCGTGCCACCGCAGGCGGTGGAGGCCGGGCCGGTCACCCCGTGGTCAGTCGCACCTGCGAGGCCGTCACGACCGATCCCAGACGCGGGAAGTCGAGCCGGACCGACGCCTCGTGCTCGGCGGTGGTGAACGCGGCCATGGCGTCCTCGACGAAGACGAGGGCATAGCCGAGGTCGGCGGCGGCGCGGGCGGTGGACTCCACGCCCAGGTTGGTGGCGATCCCGCCGAACACCAGGGTGGTGACGCCCCGTTGCCGCAGGTGCTCGTCGAGCTGGGTGCCGTGGAAGCCGCCGATCGTCCCCTTCACCACCTCCAGGTCGCCGTTCCTGAGCAGGCCGTCGGCCAGTCCGCTGCCGGGCGGCTGTTCGGCGACCATGGGGCGTTCGACGCGGATCAGCACGACGAGCGCGCCGGCCGCGCGGAACGTCTGCGCCAACTCCTCGGCGGCGTGCAGGACTTCGGTGCCCTTGCGGGGCTCCAGCGGCAGCGCGACGATGCGGTCCATCAGATCGACGAGCACAAGCGCGGTGCGCGCGGGATCGAGTGTGAGAGGTGCGGTCATGACGGAACGTTAGCCGTCGTCAGCCCTCCGTGCCCGAGATCCGGATCAGCAGATCCATGAAACGGTCGCGTTCGGCCGCCGAGAGCGGCGCGAGCAGGGTGTCGTTGGCCTGGCGGGCGGCCCTCTCGCAGCGCTCCAGCAGCCGTCCGCCGTCCGGGGTGAGCGACACGGCGTTCTTGCGCCGGTCCCTGGGGTCCGGCGCGCGCATCACGAGCCCCGCGGACTGCAGGTCGTTGAGGACGCCGACCAGGTCCTTGGGGTCGAGTCCGATGCCGCGGCCGAGGTCGGCCTGGGCGACCGGGGCGAGATCGCGGACCGCGGAGAGCACCACGTGGTGCCACATCTTCAGGCCTTCGGCGGCGAGCGCCTCGGCCACCAGGGCACGACCACGGGCGGCGGCGCGGCCGAGGAGCCAGCTCGGGAGGGAGCGGATCGCGGTCAGGGGAGGTTCGGCGGCCATGGCAGCAGCCTAACGAAAAGTCATGGGGATCCCCAACGAAATGAGATACCGTTGGGACCACCAACGACTCTTGGAGGTGCGATGCGCCGCGTGCGCTACGAATCCGCCCACGGCCCCCTGTTCGTCGAGGAGGCCCCGGCGCCCTCGGCGGGCCCCGGCGAACTCCTGGTGCGCTGCGAGGCCGTGGGGGTCACCCTGCCGGTCGTGCGCAAGGTGACCGAGGCCGCCGAGCCGATCCCGCTCGGCGGGGAGATCGCGGGCGAGGTGACGGCGGTCGGCGACGGCGTCACCCGCTTCCGGGCCGGCGACCGCGTCACCGGACTGTGCTTCGGGCACGGGTACGCCGACTTCGCCGTACTGCACGAGACCATGGCCTCCCCGGTGCCCGGTCACGCGACCGCCGTCGACGCCGTCGCACTGGTCCGCAGCGGACTGGTCGCGCTCGGGGCGCTGTCCGCGGCCCGCCCGGAGCCGGGAGAGTCGGCGCTGATCACGGGGGCCGCGAGCGGCGTCGGCCATCTCGCGGTCCAACTGGCCCGGACACGCGGCGCGTCCCGCGTCGTGGGCGCCGTGTCGGGCACCGGCAAGGCGGAGTTCGTACGCTCGCTCGGCGCCGACGAGGTGGTCACGTACGACACCCCCGACTGGGGCGAGCCCGTCGACTACGCCCTGGACGCGGTCGGCGGCACCCTGCTCACCCCGGCCCTGGCCGCCGTGGCCCCGGGCGGCCGGCTCGTGGTGTACAGCTCGGGCGGCGGCACCCTTCAGGCGTACGACCTGCTGGCGGGCGCGAAGACCGTGACCGGGTTCCAGATGGCGCGGATCGCCCGCGGTCAGCCGGAGTTGTACGAGCGGTGGCGGCGGGAGCTGTGGCGGCTGTTCGACGAGGGGGCGCTGCGGCCCGTCGTCCACGGGGAGTTCCCGCTGGAGGAGGCGGCGAAGGCGCACTCGGTGATCGAGTCGCGCGAGAACCTCGGCAAGGTGGTGCTGCGCCCCTGACCTCCCCGACGGTTCCCCCGCCCCGAGCGGGGAACATGGGTCCTGCACGCTTCTTGTGGGGTGGTTGAGACCCCAAGTACCGTCTGTGGCTCGCACGTTGGACATGGGATGTCCAGTATGTCCAGACGCTTGAGTCCAGACGCATGAAGGGCGGGCCGCACCATGCCGTCAAGTCTCCGTGCACGACTCAGATCGACCCTGACCGCCGTCCTCACCACCGCCGCGCTCCTCGCGCTGCCCAGCCCGGCGGGCGCGCAACCGGCCCCGAGCGAGGGTCGGTTCGAACAACAGGTGCTCTTCAAGGCCTCGCAGGATCCCGGCTACGCCTGCTTCCGCATCCCGGCCGTGGTGAGGACGGCGAAGGGCACCCTGCTCGCCTTCGCCGAGGGCCGCGTGCTCAACTGCGGTGACGCGGCCGACATCGACATCGTGGTCAAGCGCTCCACCGACGGCGGCCGCACCTGGGGCCCGTTGCAGGTCGTCAACGAGGGCGCCGGGGACACCCACGGCAACCCGGCCCCCCTCGTCGACCGGAAGACGGGCCGCATCCTGCTCGCCGAGACCTACAACACGGGCCGCACGGGCAGCGCGAGCTGCTCCGTGCCCTGCGACCGAACCCCCCATCTGCAGTACAGCGACGACGACGGGCTGAGCTGGTCGCCGCCGCAGGATCTGAGCCCGCAGATCCTGCCCGCGAACTGGAACTCCTGGTACGCGACCGGGCCCGTGCACGGCATCCAGCTCACCCACGGCCGGCACGCGGGCCGCCTGGTCTTCGGCGTCAACGCCGAGACCTGGAACGGCAGCCGGGTCACCGCGAACCACGCCGCGCTCATCACCAGTGACGACGGCGGCGACCACTGGAACGTCGGCGCCACCGACTCCTGGCCGATCGCGGACGACGGCACCTTCCGTCAGAAGCCGTCCGAACTCACCCTCGCCGAACGCCAGGACGGTTCGATCCTCGTCAGCGGGCGCGAGCAGGACGGCACCGACCTCGGCCATCGCACCCAGGCCGTCAGCCGCGACGGCGGCAGCAGCTTCGTCGCCCCCTTCCGCGATCTGCCGGACCTGTACGCACCCCAGGTGCAGGGCTCGATGCTGCGTCTCGGCGACCGCATCCTGCTGGCCTGCCCCGGCGACCCCGACCGCCGCCGGACGATGATGATCCGCTCCTCGTACGACGGCGGACGCACCTGGGACAGCGTGGACCGCGGCACCGTCGTCACCACGGACTGGTCCGGCTACTCGGACCTGGTCCGTGCCGACGGGGACACCGTGGGACTCGTCTACGAGGGCGGCGCGGTCGACGCGCGGGACGAGATCCGCTTCGCCCGCTTCACCGAGGACTGGCTGCAACCGCGCCGCGGCCCCGACCCGACCACACCCGACCAGACCCCGGGTACCCGGCCGGCTGCGGTCCTGGGCGGCGCGCGACAGACGGACGGGGTGTTCGGCGGTGCCCTGGAGTTCGACGGCGCCGACGACGCCGTACGCCTGCCGTACCAGTCCCGACTGCCGCTCGGCGACAAGGACTTCACCGCCTCGCTGTGGTTCCGCTACACGGCGACGACCGGTGAACAGCCCCTGCTCTGGATGGGCGGCATCGGCACCTCTCAGCCGCAGGTGTGGCTGCGCGGGGAGCCCGCCTCGAACCGCATCCAGGGCCTGATCACGGTCCGCGACGGAGCGTCGGCCCCGCAGTCCGCGTATGTGCGCACGTCCGGCGCGTACAACGACGGCCAGTGGCACCGTCTGGCGCTGCGCCGAGGCGGCGGCCGGCTCACGCTGTTCATCGACGACACCGAGCTCAGCACCGCGGACGTGCCCGGTTCCGTGAGCCGCAACTCCCCCTTCGGAGTGCACATCGGCCAGCGGATGGACAGCCGGGCCTTCTTCACCGGCGCGATCGACGACGTACGGGTCTACGACCGGGCGCTCGGCGACGACGAGATCACCGCGCTGCACACCGGTGCCCGGGTGTCGGCCCGGGACGCGGTGGTGTGGCTGCCCATGGACCGGGTGAGCGGCAGCCACTAACGTCCCGGGCGTGTCCGACGACACCACGGCACGACTGCGGGCCGGGACCGGGCTCGGCCTGGTCCTGGCCCTGGTCTGCGCGGCCGTGCTGCTCACCGCCCTCCCACACCACGACCGGGAGGGCGGCGGCTGCACCTCGCGCACCCCCGCCTCCTGGACGGCCGACACCGCGTTGGACGCCGAGTTCACGCGGTACGGCGACGACCCCGCCCGCACCGACGACTGGACCGGCGGCGACGGCACCCATTCGGTGCGGCTGCCGGACGGGCGGGTGCTGTGGCTGTTCTCGGACACCTATCTCGGCCCGGTGCACGGCCCGCCCAACCCCGTCGGCGAGTCGTACGCCTGGCGGGACGTCTCGACACCGCTGGTACGCAACTCGGCCGTCGTGATGTCCCGTGCGGGCCGGCTGGAGCGCACGCTGCCCGCGCCGCTGTTCCCCGACCCCGCGCCCGGTCAGTGGCGCTGGCCGGTGGCGGCACAGGTCGAGCCCCGCTCCCCCGGCTCCGCCGAGCAGGTCGTCCGGGTCCTGCTGTGGACCCGTACGACCGGCACGTACCCCTGGATCTACGGGGTCCCCGCCGCCACCGAGGTCGCCACGCTGTCCCTGCCGGACCTGCGGGTCGAGAGCGTCGTGCGGATCCTCGACCAGCGGGGGATCCCCGACCCGTCCCGGCGGGTGCTGTTCGGCACGACGACGACGGCCGACGGGGCGTGGACGTACGTCTTCGGCGGTGACGACGCCCGGGCCGCCGGACGCCCCGCCTCCCGGGCCTATCTGGCCCGGGTGGAGCGCGGCCGGCTGGCCGACCCCACGGCCTGGGAGTACTGGAACGGCGCTGCCTGGACGTCCCGGCAGCGGCTCGGGGCCGTCCTGGGCGACGGGCGCGGCACCGGCGTGGCCAGCGCGTTCACGGTGGTTCGCGAGGAGGGGACCTATGTGCTGTTCACCATGGCCACCGGCGCCCGGGGGCTGACCACGGTCACCTCCTACTGGGCGTGCGCGCCCACCGGCCCCTGGCACGGACCGGGGCGGGGGCTGCTCGCGCCACTGCCCCGGGGCGAGGTGGCCGCGTACAACCCGCAGGCGCATCCGGAGCTGGGCGGCGACGGCAGGCTGGTGCTCAGCTACGACGTCAACTGGCTGGACGCGACGGGTGGCGCGGCGCAGACGAACCTCAGCCGGAACGTGTCCCTGTACCGACCGCGGTTCGTGGCGCTGCGGCTGTCCCGGGGCTGACCGCCGGCCCCTCGGCGTCGCGCGCCCGGCGCTTGGCGATCACCGCGCACACCATGAGCTGCATCTGGTGGAAGAGCATCAGCGGGAGCACGGCCAGGGAGGCGTGTGCGCCGAACAGGACGCTCGCCATGGGCAGCCCGGAGGCGAGGGACTTCTTGGACCCGGCGAACTGGATCGCGATCCGGTCCTCCCGGCTGAAGCCCAGCGCCCGGCTGCCGTACCAGGTCAGGGCGAGCATCACGGTGAGCAGGACCGCCTCGACCACGAGCAGGCCGCCCAGCCTGAGCGGGCTCACCTGGTGCCAGATGCCCTGGACCATGCCCTCGCTGAAGGCGGCGTAGACGACCAGCAGGATCGAGCCGCGGTCGACGAGCCCGAGCACCTTCTTGTGCCGGGTGATGAAGCCGCCGATCCAGCGCCGCAGCAGCTGCCCCGCGAGGAACGGCACCAGCAGTTGCAGCACGATCGTGACGAGCGAGTCCGCGGAGAACCCGCCGCCGCTGTTGCCGAGCAGCGCCGCCGCGAGCAGCGGGGTGAGCACGATCCCGGCGAGGGAGGAGAAGGAGCCCGCGGAGATCGCGGCGGGCACATTGCCCCGGGCGATCGAGGTGAAGGCGATCGACGACTGGATGGTCGACGGGACCAGCGTGAGGAAGAGCAGACCGGTGTAGAGACTGTGGGTCAGCAGTACCGGCACCAGGCCGCGGGCGGCGAGGCCGAGCAGCGGGAAGACGACGAACGTGCAGGCCAGCACGGTGCCGTGGAGGCGCCAGTGCTTCAGTCCGGCCAGTGTCTCCTGGGTGGAGAGCCGGGCGCCGTACAGAAAGAAGAGGAAGGCGATGGCGGCCGTGGAGGCGCCGGAGGCGACGGGCGCGGCCAGGCCCCGCGCCGGGAGGAGGGCCGCAAGCCCCACGGTCCCCAGCAGCAGGACGATGTAGGGATCGACGGGCATCCAACGCGGCCATCGCAGGCGTTTCACGGTGCTCCACTTACGTTCGCTGTACGTCCGGGCTCGGACACGGTCGTGCCCTCTCCATCGTCCCCCTGCGGTGATCGATCGGGAATCCCATACACCGCTCTGACTGTCATCGCGTTCCGCGATAACCTCGAAGACGTGTACGACCCTGCCCAGCTGCGCACCTTCCTGGCGGTGGCCCAGACGCTGAGCTTCACCCAGGCCGCCCGGCGGCTCGGACTGCGCCAGTCCACGGTGAGCCAGCATGTGCGGCGGCTGGAGGACACGACCGGGCGCCCGCTGTTCGCCCGGGACACACACTCCGTCCAGCTGACGGAGGACGGCGAGGCGATGCTCGGCTTCGCACGCCGGATCCTGGAGGTGCACGAGCAGGCCACGGCGTTCTTCACGGGCACCCGGCTGCGCGGCCGGCTGCGATTCGGCGCCTCGGAGGACTTCGTGCTGACCCGGCTGCCGGAGATCCTGGAGCGCTTCCGCTACGACCATCCCGAGGTGGACCTGGAGCTGACGGTCGAGCTGTCGGGCACCCTGCACGAGCAGCTCGCGGCGGGCCGGCTCGATCTGGTGCTGGCCAAGCGGCGCCCCCAGGATCCGCGCGGCCAGCTGGTCTGGCACGACAGGCTGGTGTGGATCGGCGGGGAGCGGCTGCGGCTGGACCCCGACCGTCCGGTGCCGTTGATCGTCTATCCGCCCCCGGGCATCACCCGGGCACGTGCCCTTCAAGCGCTGGAGAAGCAGGGGCGTGCCTGGCGTATCGCGTGCACGAGCGGCAGTCTCAACGGTCTGATCGCGGCGGCCCGGGCCGGTCTCGGTGTGATGGCCCACTCCCGGGGGCTGGTGCCGCCGGGGCTGGTGCCGGTTCCGGAGCGGGCGGGCCTGCCGGACCTGGGAGAGATCGACTTCGTTCTGGTCCAGGGCGAGCGCCCGGGCCCGGCGCAGCACACGGCCCGGGCGCTGGCGGCGGCGATCCTGGCGAGCGGGGACCGGCTGCACCGTCGGTAGCCGCCGGCGGGCCGCTTCGGGCCAGTGACAGAAGCGAGGCCGCGCACGCTGAGGAAGACAGCGGCACAGCGGGGCTGAGCAGCTGGATCGATGATCGCGGACCCCGGTTCAGCACCCAGCACTACTGGCGAGTAGGGTGAGCGGGGCGGTAATCGCGTCGTACAGATTCCGTGGAGATTGCCGGGCCGGTAACTTCGGCACCGTAAGGAATTTCGTCCGATCCTTACCCTTCTGCACATATTTTCCGGGGCCGACCTGAGCGATTTGTGCCCTGCCCGCGGGTTTCCGACCCCCCTCCCGCCCCGCCGTCCTCTCAGGTAGCTTTCACGGCGCTGTGCGGAGCGCCACAAGGAGCGGGGATTGCGCGAGTTCACCAACCCTCCGTCGGCGTCGACGCCGCCGGTGGGCGGTCTGGCCGACGTCGTCTTCGAGTATGCCCAGGAAGATCCACTCCGTATCGCCCTCGGCCGCAAGGACGAGGAGGGGCACTGGCGTGATGTGACCGCCGCCGAGTTCCGGGACGAGGTCCTGGCCCTGGCGAAGGGTCTGCTGGCCGAGGGGATCCGGTTCGGGGACCGGGTCGCGATCATGTGCCGTACCCGCTACGAGTGGACGCTGTTCGACTTCGCGCTGTGGACCATCGGCGCCGAGGTGGTGCCGATCTACCCCACCTCGTCGGCGGAGCAGGTGTTCTGGATGCTGCACGACGCCCAGGTGTCGGCCGCGATGGTGGAGCACGAGGACCACGCGATGACCATCGCGACCGTCATCGACCGCCTTCCGCAGCTGCACCGGCTGTGGCAGCTGGACGTCGGCGCCCTGCAGGGGCTGTACGACGCGGGCGCGCATCTCGAGGACGAGGTGGTGCACCGGCACCGGCAGGCGGTCACCCCCGAGACCACGGCGACCATCATCTACACCTCCGGCACCACCGGCCGCCCCAAGGGCTGTGTGATCTCGCACGGCAACTTCATGTTCGAGGCCGACACGGTCATCGAGCGCTGGGAGCCGGTCTTCCACTCCCGCAGGGGCGATGAGGCGGCCACCCTGCTGTTCCTGCCGCTCGCGCATGTCTTCGGGCGGATGGTGCAGGTCGCGGCCTTCCGCGGCAGGGTCAAGTTCGGCCACCAGCCCCAGCTGAACGCGGCGGCGCTGCTGCCCGACCTGGCCGCGTTCAAGCCGACCTTCTTCCTGGCCGTGCCGTACATCTTCGAGAAGGTCTTCAACGCGGCCCGCCGCAAGGCCGAGAAGGAGGGCCGCTCCGGGCCCTTCGAGAAGGCCGTCGAGGTCGCCGTGAAGTACGCGGACGCGATCGAGGCGAAGGCGTGGGGCGTCGGCCCCGGCCCCTCGGCGGGCCTGCGGATGCAGCACCAGTTCTTCGACAAGGTCGTGTACACCAAGATCCGTGCGGCGATGGGCGGCCGGGTGCGGCACGCCATGTCCGGCGGCTCGGCGATGGACCGCCGGCTCGGGCTGTTCTTCGCGGGCGCGGGCGTGCAGATCTACGAGGGCTACGGGCTCACGGAGACGACGGCGGCCGCGACGGCGAATCCGCCCGGGCGCACCCGCTACGGCACGGTGGGCCAGGCCATCCCCGGCACCACGGTGCACATCGCGGACGACGGCGAGATCTGGCTGCACGGCGGCCATATCTTCCAGGGCTACCTCAACAATCAGAAGGCCACGGACCAGTCCCTGCACGACGGCTGGCTCGCCACCGGTGACCTGGGCCTGCTGGACGAGGACGGCTTCCTCACCATCACCGGGCGCAAGAAGGAGATCCTGGTGACCTCCGGCGGCAAGAGCGTCTCGCCGGGGCCGCTGGAGGAGCGGGTACGGGATCATCCGCTGGTCGCCCAGTGCATCGTCGTGGGCAATGACCGCCCCTTCATCGCCGCGCTGGTCACCCTCGACTCCGAGGCCGTGGAGCACTGGCTCGGGATGCGCGGCAAACCGCGGCTCACCCCGGCCCAGCTGGTGCGCGATCCCGATCTGGAGACCGAGGTGCGGCGGGCCGTGGTGGCCGCGAACACGCTGGTCTCGCAGGCCGAGTCGATCCGCACCTTCCGTATCCTCGCCCACCAGTTCACCGAGGAGCACGGGCTGCTCACTCCTTCGCTGAAGCTGAAGCGCAAGGCGATCGAGAAGGCGTACGAGACCGAGGTGTCGGCGCTGTACCGGAGCTGAGCCCGGCCGTCCCGGCCCTCGACGCGTTCACCCCATCGTGATTCAATGTTCAATCAACCGAGGGGGCGCGAGGAGGTCGCACCATGGCGGAACTGGGACTCGCCGACACGGTGGGGATCCTTCGGCAGCCCGGCGTACGGCCCCGCGGCAGCAGCGCGGGGCTCGGCTGGGAGCGGCTGTATGTCTCGTCCCAGGAGGAGCTGTCCTATCGCGCGGACTTCGGGCCCGCCCCCACCCATCTGGTGATCCTGCACCTCAGCGGGCCCGTCACGGTACGCAGGGGACACGGAGCCGCGGCACGCTCGGGGAAGATCCCCGCCGGCGGACTGTTTCTCCAGCCGGCCGGCCGGACGCTCTCCGTCGAGCTCGACGGCCGGCTGGACACGGTGCACGCCTATCTGGCGGACCAGGCGCTACGGGAGGCCAATGACGGCCGTCCCGTGGAGCTGACCGAGGAGCTGGGTGCCACGGATCCGCTCACCGAGCAGCTCGTGCTCGCACTCGACGGTGCCGTGCGACACTGGGAGCCGTCCGCCCGGACCTATGTGGACCATCTGACGGGCATGCTCGCCGCACAGCTCGTACGGTGCCACGCCGCACGCCCGGCCGAGCCGCCGTCCGTGCCGGCGGGGCTGTCGGGGCTGTCGGGGCGGCAGCTGTCGGCCGTACGGGATCTCATGCGGGAGCGGCTCGCCGAACCGCTGCCGATCGCTGACCTGGCCGCCGCGGCCTCGCTGAGCAGCAGCCAGTTCACCCGGCAGTTCCGGGCCAGTACGGGGCAGTCCCCGCATCAGTACCTCCTCCGGCTGCGCCTGGAGCAGGCCTGCCGGATGCTGCGCACCGGGTCCCGGCCGATCGGGCAGATCGCCGCCGACTGCGGGTTCTCCCATCAGGAGCATCTGACGCGGGTGATGCGTGCCCGGCTGGGCACGACCCCGGCCGCGGTGCGCCGCGCGGCCGCCTGACGCGGCCACGCCCACGGCGGGACCGCGTCAGCGCTCCAGGACCAGCGCCAGCCCCTGACCGACCCCGATGCAGAGCGCCGCCAGCCCCGTCCCGGAGCCCGCCGCGGCCAGCTGATGGGCCACCGCGCCCGCGATCCGGGCACCCGAGGCGCCCAGCGGATGACCGATGGCGATGGCGCCGCCACGCGGGTTGACGACCGACGGGTCGAGTTCCGGCAGCGCCGCCAGACAGGCCAGCGCCTGGGCCGCGTACGCCTCGTTGAGCTCGACCGTGTGCAGCGCGGGCGCGGCGACGTGCGCCTTGTCGAGCACCTTGCGGATGGCGTCCACCGGGCCGAGTCCGAAGTACTGGGGGTCGATGCCGGTGACCGCCGCCGCCCGTACCCGGGCCAGCGGCTCGCGGCCGATCGCGGCGAGTCCGTCCTCGTCGGCGAGCAGCAGCGCGGCCGCTCCGTCGTTCAGCGGTGAGGAGTTGCCGGCGGTGATGGTACCGTCCGCGAGGAAGGCCGGCTTCAGCGCCGCCAGCGCCTGGGCCGAGGTGGTGTCACGGATGTTCTCGTCCCGTGGCAGGTCCACCCCCTCGACGGAGACGGCCTCTCCGTCGTAGAGGCCATCGCGCCAGGCGCGTGCGGCATTGCGGTGACTGGCGAGCGCGAACGCGTCCTGCTGTTCGCGGGTGATGCCGTACTTGGCACCGACCAGTTCCGCACTCTCACCGAGCGGGATCGTCCACTCGCGCGGCATCCTCGGGTTCACCAGGCGCCAGCCGAGGGTGGTCGAGTACAGCTGCTGGTCCCGCGCGGGAAAGCCGCGCTCCGGCTTGGGCAGCACCCAGGGCGCGCGGCTCATGGACTCGACGCCGCCCGCGACCACGACGGACGCGTCGCCGAGGGCGACGGCACGGGCCGCCTGGACGACGGCCTCCATGCCCGAGCCGCAGAGCCGGTTGACGGTGGCCCCGGGCACGCTCACCGGGAGCCCGGCCAGCAGCACGGCCATACGGGCCACATCGCGGTTCTCCTCGCCGGCGCCGTTGGCGTTGCCGAGCAGCACGTCGTCGATGCGGGCCGGGTCCAGGCCGGGACTGCGGTCGACGAGGGCGCGCAGCACTCCGGCGGCGAGGTCGTCGGGGCGTACGCCGGACAGGGCGCCGCCGTAACGGCCGACGGGGGTACGGACGGCGTCGACGACGTAGACGTCACGCGGTCGCTCGATCATGGTTGCTCCTTGCGGGACTGGCGGCGGACGGCGACCGGTGTCCGCTCGAGCACCTGATTCACCGTCACTCCGGGGGCTGTCTCGACGAGTTCGAGGCCGGACGGGGTCACATCGAGGACGCACAGATCGGTGATGATCCGGTCCACGCACGCCCGTCCCGTCAGCGGCAGCGTGCACTCCGGGACGATCTTGGGGCTCCCGTCCCGGGCCGAGTGCTCCATCAGCACCACGACCCTGCGGGCCCCGTGGACGAGGTCCATCGCGCCGCCCATGCCCCTGATCATCTTCCCGGGGACCGCCCAGTTGGCCAGGTCGCCCCGCTCCGACACCTGTAGCGCCCCGAGGACGGCCGTGTCGATGTGGCCGCCGCGGATCATGCCGAAGGAGAGCGAGGAGTCGAAGAAGGAGGCCCCCGCCCGGACGGTCACCGTCTCCTTCCCCGCGTTGATCAGGTCGGCGTCGACCTCGTCCGGGGCCGGATACGGTCCGACCCCGAGCAGTCCGTTCTCCGAGTGCAGGACAACGTCGACGCCCGGGGGCAGGAACTCGGCCACCAGCGTGGGCAGTCCGATGCCGAGGTTGACGTAGTCGCCGTCCCGCAACTCCTGCGCGGCCCGGGCGGCCATCTGCTCTCTGCTCCAGCTCATGGCCTGCGCACCGCCTTTCCCATGGACCACGGATGATGCCGTCTCATCGCTCGCGCACCGTCCTCTTCTCGATCGCCTTGTCGGCCGCCTGCTGCGGCGTCAGCGCCACGACCCGCTGCACGAACACTCCGGGCACATGCACCTCGTCGGGGTCCAGTTCCCCGGGCTCGACCAGTTCCTCCACCTCGGCCACGGTGATCCGCCCGGCCATCGCGGCGAGCGGGTTGAAGTTGCGCGCCGCGCGATGGAAGACGAGATTGCCGTGACGGTCGCCCCGGGCGGCTCTGACCAGCGCGTAGTCGGTGGTGATGGCCCGCTCCATGACGTACTCGACGCCGTCGAAGTCCCGGACTTCCTTGGGCGGCGAGGCCACCGCGACCGATCCGTCCGCTCCGTACCGCCAGGGCAGGCCGCCCTTCTCGACGAGCGTGCCGACCCCGGCCGGGGTGTAGAAGGCCGGGATCCCGCAGCCGCCCGCCCGCAGCCGCTCGGCGAGCGTGCCCTGCGGGATCAGCTCGACCTCCAGCTCGCCCGCGAGGTACTGCCGGGCGAACTCCTTGTTGTCCCCGATGTACGAGCCCGTGACCCGGGCGATACGGCCCGCGGCGAGCAGGACGCCGAGACCGCGCCCGTCCACACCGCAGTTGTTGGAGACGACCGAGAGGTCATGTGCCCCCGACCGGTACAGGGCGCCGACGAGGACCTCGGGCACTCCGCTCAGCCCGAAGCCTCCGACGGCGAAGGACTGCCCGTCGACCACATCCGCCAGGGCCTCCGCGGCCGTCGCGATCTGCTTGTCCATCGTCTCTCCTACCGCCCCAGCACCCGGCTCAGGGCGCCGGTCAGCTCCTGCCGGGCCGTGGCCTCGGTGCCGGGGGCGTCGGTGCGCCGCCAGGCCACATGGCCGTCCGGCCGTATCAACAGCACTCCGTCCTCGGCGACCTCGCCCACCCGGCGCCATTCGCCGTACGCGTCACGGCAGTCGGCGTCGCCGATCCGCACGAACCGCAGCGGCACGCCGAGTTCGTCCCGGCAGGCCTCGGCCGCCGCCTCCCAGACGCCGCCCGACAGACCGGTGAGCACGGTGAAGACGCCCTTGCCGACCACGTCGAGGGTGGAGATCCGCTCGCCCCGGGCGTCCACGAGCCAGGCGTGCGGCACCTTGGCGCCGGGCCGGCTCGTCGGCCGGGCCACCAGCTCCGGGTCGTCCTCCCCGGTCTCGGCGGGGCTCTCGTCCGCGAGGACGGCCCCGGAGACATAGCGCTGGTTCAGCTCCACACCGTGCGCGTTGAACTCGTAGTTCTTCAGCTGGACGGCCTCCTCCAGCGACTGCCGCCGCTTGGCGCCCTCCGCGGTGGCGGCCCGCACCGCCGCGAGGCCCTCGGCGATGGCCCCCTCGTCGCCCCCGGCGCCGACGCCGAGCACATCGAAGATCGGCCCGAACTGGTCGCGGCTCAGATTCGCCCGCTCGACGATCTGCCGCCCCACGGGGGCGCGTTCGGCCGTATAGCTGTCGAGCAGCGCGGGCCCCGCCTCACCGCGGATCACCATGGCCAGCTTCCAGGCCAGGTTGTAGGCGTCCTGCACCGAGGTGTTGGAACCGAGTCCGTTGGACGGCGGGTGACGGTGCACCGCGTCGCCCGCGCAGAACACCCGGCCGGACGAATACGCCGAGGCGTAGCTGTGGTTGACGGTCCACAGCGAGATCGACTCGATCTCCACCGGGAGTTCGGCGTCACCGATGAGATCGCGCACGATCCGCCGCGCCTCCGCCTCGTCCACCTCCGGCGTCGGCTGGTCGATGTCGTAGCCCCACACCAGCAGCCACTCGTTCCAGGGACGGACCATCCGGACCAGGCCCATGCCGATGCCGCCCGTCTCCGCGCCGGGCCGCAGCACCCAGTACAGGACGCTGGGGCGGTGGGCGCAGTAGCGGCTCAGATCGGCCTTGAAGACGATGTTCATGCTGCCCGCCTTGGCCATCCGGCCGTCGAACGGGAGGTCCAGCTGTTCGGCGACGATACTGCGCCCGCCGTCCGCGCCGACCAGATAGCGGGCGCGCACGGTGAACTCGTCGCCGCGGACCCGGTCGCGCAGAAGCGCTGTGACGCCGTCCTCGTCCTGGGTGAAGCTCAGGAACTCGGTGTCGAAGCGGACCTTGGCGCCGCGGGCCGCCGCGTTGCTCACCAGGATCGGTTCGAGATAGGTCTGCGGCAGGTCGACCATCTTGCAGGGGCTCTTGGAGTCGTACTCGGTCAGCGAGGCGGGGCCCGTGCCCCAGCTGCGGATCCGTCCGATCTCCTCGCCGACGAGCGCGGTGCACAGCACCGTGTCGCCCATGAGGTGGGACGGGCTGCCGGCGGCCAGTGCCTCCGGCTCGACGCCGAGGTCCCGCAGCACCTCCATGGTGCGCTGGTTGGTGATGTGTGCGCGGGGGGTGTTGGCCAGCCAGCCGTACTTCGTCACGAGCAGGGTGTCGATGCCGTACGTGGCCAGGAGCAGGGCGGCCGAGCCACCGGCCGGGCCGCTGCCGACGACCAGGACGTCGGTGTCGTAGCCGCCGGATTCGGCGGTGTGGGGGCGGGTCATGAGGGGCACTCCTCGGTCACTCGGCCGACGGGGCGATACGGAAGGTGTGGGACAGACGGCGCCACTCGCCGTCGATACGGCGGCCGTCGGGGGTGGGTCCGGTCTGCGGGGCGTAGTCGACGATCAGTTCGTCCTTGACGCCGAAGACGGTGTCGCCGTCCAGGTACGCGCCGCCCGCCACGAACAGCTGGGTGACCAGCCTGCGATGGCCGGGCGCGTCGATCATGAAGTGCAGATGGGGCGCACGGTAGGGATGGCGGCCGACCGCCGCGAGCATCTGCCCGACGGGGCCGTCGTCCGGGATCGGGTACGCCGCGGGCAGGATCGACCAGAAGGTGAGCCGCCCCTCGGCGTCGGTGCGCAGCCGGGCCCGCAGCACCGGCCCGTCGAGATCGGGGAGCTGCACGTCGTAGAACCCGTCCTCGTTGGACTGCCATACGTCCACGACCGCGTCCTTGACGGGCCGGCCGGCCGTGTCCGTCACCTGTGTCTCCACCCACAGCGGGGTGCCGTCGAGTCCGCCGGAGATGTCGCTGCCGTGCGGGACCTCGGGCGGGCCCGCCACATAGAAGGGGCCGAGGACCGCGGAGGGAGTGGTGCCCGGGGTGCGGGAATTCGTCAGCAGATCCACCGCGCTGGACACGCCGAGCGTGTCGGACAGCAGCACGAACTCCTGCCGGGTGGGCCCGCAGATCTGTCCCGTCCGGGTGAGGAAGTCGATCGCGTACTGCCATTCGGACTCGGTGAGGTCGTTGTCGGTCACGAAGGCGTGCAGGCGCCGGACCAGATCGGCGAGCAGGGCGCCGACCCGAGGGTCGGGAGCGCCGGCGAAGCTCGCCACGACCTGCTCGGTCAGCCGCGCCAGCCTGGGGTCCGCAGCGGTGTGCCGGGCGGCAGGGCGGCGTCCGTGCCAGGCGTCCGACAGCAGGGCCGCGATACCCTCGGCGGTCACCTCGCGCGGATTCGGGTACGGCGTCGCGGCGGCCAGCTCGGCAGCGCGGGTCAGATCGGACTCCGCCATGCCCAGCTCGCGCAGGGAGGTCGGGCCGCCCAGGGACGCCACCAGGTCGTGTACGCCGGCGGGGGCGTCCGGTACGCCGAGGGCCTCGGCGATCCGGCGCATCGCGTCGGGGGCCGCGGCTGCGTTGTAGGCCATGGCGTACGGCAGGATCACGGTGTGGGTCTGGGCGTGCGGCAGGCCGAAGCTGCCGCCCAGGGTGTGACAGAGCTTGTGGTGCAGGCCCATCCCGACCGTGGCCAGGCAGGTACCGGCGAGCCAGGCCGCCTGCAGCAGATCGGCGCGCGCGTCCCGGTCGGCCGGGTCGGCCGCGAGGCGGGGCAGCGCCCGCCCGATCCGGGAGACCGCCTCCAGGGCCTGGCCGTCGGTGACCGGGTTGGCGTCCGCGGAGTACAGGGCCTCCACGGCGTGCGCGAGGGCGTTCACACCGCTGGTCACCGACAGGGGCACCGGCAGGCCGAGCGTGAGGTCGACGTCGTAGACGACGGTTCCGGGCAGGATCGCGGGCGAGGACTGGGTGACCTTGTGGCCGTCCCGGGTCTCCCCGAGGACGGGGGTCACCTCGGAGCCGGCGTAGGTGGTCGGCAGGATCACCTGCGGCAGTCCGGTGCGCAGCGCCAGCGCCTTCGACAGGCCCGTCGTCGATCCGCCGCCGACGGCGACCAGGCAGTCGACGGACGCCTCACGCAGCACGGCGAGCGCCCGCTCGGTCACCTCCACGGGGGTGTGCATCGCCGCGCCGGTGAACTCGGCCGCCACCAGGTCACCGAGCGCCTCACGAATTTTCGCGGAGGCCCACGCGAGGTCCGGGCCGGACAGCAGCAGGACCCGGTGCCGGCCGAGCCGCTCGATCTCCTCGCGGAGCCGGCCGACGGTACCGGAGCCGAAGATCACCCGCGCGGGATGGGATGTGTAGACGAACGTCCGCATGGAGCTCCGCCTTCGCGTCTCGGTCGGTAAGAGCTCCGAACAGAACAGGAGCCGGGCGCCCATTCTGTTCGGAACTCCAGGCGTCATTGCCTGGCCACCGAGTGTGCGAGTCGTGCCCCCGTCGGCTCCTGCACGAACGGCGCGTCGTCGCTGCACGAAAGGCGCGCGGGTCCGTGCGGGACGGGTCTCAGTCGATCGTCACGCGGAAGAGTTTGTCGGATCCGTCCGCAGCGCCTCCGTTGTTGTCGCAGTTGGTCGTGGACAGCCACAGCTGATCGGTGCCGGGCACTTTGGTGACCGTGCGCAGCCGGCCGTAGGTGCCGACGTAGTAGGCGGTGGGGGTGCCGACGCTCTCGTTGTCACCGTTGATCGGGATCCGCCACAGCCGCTCGCCACGCAGGGAGGCCATGTAGACGACGTTGCGGACGATGGCGATACCGCTCGGGGAGGCCTCGGAGACGTTCCAGGTGGCCTTGGGGTTGGTCATCCCGGCGACGTTGCAGGAGCCCTCGCAGGTCGGCCAGCCGTAGTTGGCGCCCGGTTTGATGAGGTTCAGCTCGTCCTTGGAGCTGTTGCCGAACTCCGCCTCCCACAGGCGGCCGTTGCGGTCGAAGGCGAGGCCCTGCGGGTTGCGGTGGCCGTAGCTGTAGACATAGTTCCCGAAGGGGTTGCCGGGGGCCGGCTTGCCGTCGGTCGTCATGCGCAGGATCTTGCCGTTCAGGGAGTTCTTGTCCTGGGCCAGGTCGGGTGTCTGGGCCTCGCCGGTGGAGACGTAGAGATAGCCGTCGGGGCCGAAGGCGAGGCGGCCGCCGTTGTGGTAGCGGTTCTTCTTGATGCCCTGGAGCAGGACCGTGTAACCGGACAGTGCGGTGCCGTCGTAGGTCATGCGGACGACCCGGTTGCCCTCGGCGGCCGTGTGCATGAAGTAGACGTAGTGATCGGTGTCCCACTTGGGGTCGACCGCGACACCGAGCAGACCGCCCTCACCATTGGTGGTGACGGCGTCGGGAACCGTGCCGACCTGGGTCCGGGCGCCGTCCTTGGTCACCTTCCAGACCCGGAAGTCGTCACGCTCGGTGACCAGTGCGGTCTTGCCGTCGGGCATCCAATAGGTGCCCCAGGGGATGGTCCAGCCTGTCGACAGGGTGGCGATGGAGGAGGGCACCCCGCCGTCCGTCGCGCACGCCTTGGTGGTGAAGGTCGCCGTGTTGCTCTGGTCGGAGGTGTTGCCGGCCGCGTCGCGGGCGACAACGTTCAGGGTGTACGGGCTGTCGCAGGCCAGCCCGGTGAGCGTGGCAGATGTGCCGCTGGTGACGGTCTGGTAGACGGTGGTACCGCTGCGGATGTCGTACGCCGTCACCGCCCGGTCGTCCGTCGAGGCGCCCCAGCTCAGGTGGGCGCTGTTGGCGGTGATGCCGGAGACCGCGAGGGCGCCGGGCCTGGTCGGCGGGGTGGTGTCGGAGCTGGGCCGGGTGGTGCAGTCGACGACGGGGCTGGCCGGGGAGGTGTTGCCGGCCGCGTCCCGGGCGATGACGGTGAGGTTGTAGGTGGTGTTCGGGGCGAGTCCGGTCAGTGCCTTGCTGGTCGCGTTCCCGGGCGCCTCAGCGATCTTGTTGCCGTGTTCGTAGAGGTCGTACGCCGTCACACCCACGTTGTCGGTGGCGGGGCCCCAGGCGAGGGTGAGGCCGTCCTGTCCGATGTCGGAGCAGCTGGGCTGTCCGGGGCGGGTCGGGGCTTGGGTGTCGGCGGCGGCTGCGACACTCACGCGGTCCAGGTTGGGGCCGCCGTTGGCGGTGGTCGCCGTCGCGCGGATCTTGTCGGTGCCCGCCGTCAGCGGGACAGTGACCGTCTTGGTCGCCCAGGTGTTCCAGTCGGCGGTGGCCGGGAAGGAGACGGCGGAGGCGACGACCGTGCCGTTGACGGAGATGTCCATGGGCCGGTCGGTGGAGGTTCCGTTGGCGAAGCGGAGGGTGAGCGCCGAGGTGCCGGCGGCGCTCGCGCTCACGCTGAACTCCACGTAGGAGCCCTTGACGTTGGTGTAGTCGACGAAGCCGGTGCCGGTGTATCCGGTGTGGTTGGAGGCGGCGGTGCCCTGCGAGATGACGGCGTCCTCGGCCTGGTAGTCGGTGGCGGCCCGCGCGACGGCGGGGGTGAGTCCGACGAGCGGGACGGCGAGCGCCAGGGAAAGACACCAGGGCAGCGGTGCTTGGGGTCTCATGATCGTGTTTCTCCTCAGCCTGGGGGGTCAGCCGAGCGGCCTGACACGGATCAGCCGGGTCTCGCCCGGCCGCAGGGTCGCGCTGTATGAGTCGGTGACGGTTCCCTTGTGGGAGCCCGACCACAGGTCGGTGACGTCCCCTGAGCCGGTGAAGCCGGCCTGCGACCAGTTCACGCTCACCGTCGCGGTGCCGGACGTACCGGTGTTGAAGAGGGCCACGACGTAGTCGCCGCCCGTCTCCTTCTTGCTCCAGACCTGCTGGACGCCGCTGTTGACGATCCGCTTCGCGGCCACGCCGTCCTGGTCGACGCCGATCAGCCGGTCGTTGGTCAGCATCGCCTTGTCGACGGAGTCCAGATGGGTGAGGTCGGTGCCGAGCAGCAGCGGTGAAGCGGCCATCGCCCACAGGGTGAGGTGGGAGCGGCGCTGGTCGGCCGTGAGGCCGGCCTGGTCGCCGTTGCCGATCTCCAGTGAGTCCAGGTCGTTCCAGCCGCCGGGCCCGGCGTACTGCTGCCAGGAGGCGGCCGAGTTGAAGCGGGCCGAGACGTGCGACCAGTCGGTGAGCGGGTAGCCGCTGCCGTTCGGGCCCGGACCGCAGTAGCACTCCACGTCGCCCTGGGTACGCCAGCTGTTCGCCAGTTGCCGCCAGGTCGGCGCGTGGTCGACGGGAAGGCTGTTGGAGAGCGCGAAGTCGACGGGCCGTCCGGTCGCGCGCAGCGCCTTGTCCCAGGCCTGGACGTCGGGGACGTCCGCGCTGCCCACACCGTCGATCTTGAGGTAGTCGACGCCCCAGGAGGCGAACTGCCCGGCCCAGGAGTCGACGAAGTCCTGTGCGCCCGGCTTCGCGTAGTCGATGTAGTACATGTTCTTGCAGTTGTAGTTCTTCTCGGTCTTCGAGGTGTCCGCGATGTCCTTCGCGTGGTACGGGGTCCCCTCGATCGGCGTGTTGCGGGTGACGGCGTTCTTGGCGATGCCCGGGGTGACGTAGAAACCGAACTTGAGCCCCTTGGCGTGGACGTAGTCGGCCAGCGCCTTGATGCCGGACGGGAACTTGTCGGTGTCGACGGTCCAGCGTCCGTAGGAGTCGACGACGAATCCGTTCGCGTCGCACTTCTGCCAGAAGTCGTCGAGGTTGATGTACACGAACCCGTGGCCGGCGAGTCCACTGGCGGCCAGCGCGTCGGCCTGCGCCTTGATCTTCGCCTCGGTGGGCTGACGGCGTACGAAGCTCCAGCTGCTCCAGCCCATGGCGGGACGGAGGGCCGAGCCGTTGTCGGAGGCCGCCGCGGGCCGGGAGGTGCCGAGCAGGGGGAGCGTCGTGGCGATCACCAGGCCGGCGGCCGCCACGGCGAGCGTTCTGCCGCGTGTCATGACCGTCCTCCGTTCGCGGGTGTCGGGTAGGACGTGCCGATCCATGCCTCGTCGATCCGCAGCCTCCGGTAGCGGGTGGTGTCCATGGCGGCGGCCCAGGTGCTGTCCACCTCCAGGCGGACATAGCGGGCGTCGACCGCGGTGAGGTCGATGCCCTGCATGCCGCGGCGGCTCGGCATCTGCCCGCTCTTCACCGCGCTGCCCCAGGTGCTGCCGTCGTTGCTCACGAAGACCTTGTAGTCCTTGACACGGGCGGACTGCTCGGTGTCGGAGCGGGCGTAGGCGACGGAGTCCTCCCGCTGGTTGAGGCCGATGTACTGCACCTTCTTGGCCGATCCGAGGTCGAAGGTGAGGCTGACCGGGAGGGTCTTGCCGTTGTCCCAGTACGTGAGGTAGCTGCCGTCGCCGGCCAGGGAGCCGGGGTGGCCGCTCGCCGAGGCGCTCGCGCTCACGCTGACCCCGGAGAGGATCCCCTGCCGTCCGGCCGTGACGACCTTGAAGACGGTGTCGTAGGGGTCCCAGCCGCCGAGTCCGCTCAGGGTGAGCACTCCGCCGGACTGGGTCCAGGAGACCGGGGCGCCGGTGCGGAGGTTGGTGACAGAGGCGATCCGGTAGCCGTTGTCACGGATGCGCAGGGTGGTGGTGGACGGCGGTGTCAGGACATGGACGTACTGGAGGTTCGGATCGGTCCTGCTGATCGTCGTCACGCCGTGCGCTCCGTCGTTCCAGAACCCGGGTTTGAGGCCGCCGTACAGGTAGCCGCCGCCCTCGGTGCCGTGCAGTGACTCCCAGATCGGGGTGAGATAGGAGTCGGCGAAGGTGTTGAAGGCGGCCTGGTTGCCCGGGAACTCTCCGTTGACCTGGGCGGTCTCGGCCATCAGTGCTTTCACGGAGGACCCGGCGTTGGTGATGAGCCGGCCGAGAGTGAGCGCCTTGTCGACGGTCGGATCGGAGCCGTCGTACCACCAGGAGCCGGTCGAGGGGAGCTTGAAGTCCGCCTCCGTGAGCCGGGGTTGGGCGGTGTAGAGGGCCTGCGGATAGTCGTAGGCGGGGGTCATTCCCGTCTTCTGCTCGTTGCTGATCATGTCCATGATCGGCGTGTCTTCGTTGTTGTTGCTGAGCGTGTAGTTCGGACGCTTCTGATAGATCTGCTTGTAGAGGTCGTGGCTCTCCCAGTACGCGTTGTCGTTGTCGATCCAGAAGCCGCCGAGGTCCGGGTACCGGTCCATGACCTCGAAGAAGTTGTCATAGCTGAACCGGCCGAAGCCGTCCCGGGTGGTCAGGTCGACGCTCTTGCCCTTGTAGGCCGAGTACGCGGCCGAGTCGAGCCACTCATGACCGCCCTCGTCGTGCCACTGGGGGTCGTCGGTCATATAGAGGATGACCTTCATGCCCTTGGCCTTGGCCGCGTCGATCAGTTCGCCGAGAAAGTCCCGCTGGGTGGAGCAGGAGCCGGGGATCTTCGACGGCCAGGGGCGCGCGTAGCCGAGGCGGCTGTGGAAGGTGGCGAGGACCAGGTACTGGGTGTGCAGTTTGCGGGCCTGGTTCACCCAGTAGTCCGCGCTCCAGCCGCCGCTCGTGACATCGTGCTCCCAGGCGGCGCAGTCGGTGTGGGCGGGGGCGGTGCGCAGACCCCAGTGCAGGAAGAGCCCGCCGACGGAACCGCGCAGAAAGACCTGGCGGGGGTTCTCCAGGTCCAGCGGGCGGGCCGTCCGCGCGGCGCAGCTCTCCGTGGAGCCGTCGGCGGCGACCCGCAGGGCCCCGCCCGAGGTGGAGTGGCTGTCCGTCAGACAGTAGCCGGTGACGTTCTGGAAGCCCATGTCGTGCGGGGAGCCGCTGCCGCGCTGGGCCGTGAACCGGGTGAAGCGGAGTCCGCTCGCCGCGTTGGCGATCAGCGCCGGACGTCCGTCGCCGGCCGCGAACTTCACCGAGCTGTCCGTGAAGGTGATGTCGTCGGCGTTGTGGAGGTACCAGCCGTAGGCCGGGCGGGTGCCGATGCTCTTGGGGTTGTAGTCGCCCGGATCGTTGCTCGGCACCCCGGTGGACATGGTGCCGTTGCCGCCGGGGACCGTGATGTTGACGTCGGTGAAGCTGATGCCGCTGATGCGGTGGCCGTTCTCGCCCCACAGGGTGGGACTGAAGGACGGGCTGTTGCCGGTGGCCGTGATGTTGTCGTACGTGACATCGCTGATCGACCCGACGCCCGGGCTGTTGCCGCACCGCTTGCGGGTACCGATCTTCTCCATGATCGGCGAGTGGACGTTCGTCATGGTGATGTCGCGGTAGTGGACGTCGGAGATCTTCGAGCCGTCCATGGAGACCATGCCGAGTCCGGACTTGTTCGCACCCTCGATACGGATCTTCTCGAACTGGTAGTCCGAGAAGTCGCCGCAGGTCTCGGAGCCGAACATCAGGGCGTTGCAGCACACCGCCGACAGGGTCGAGTCGCTGACCCGGACATGACCGTTGGGGAGCTTGGCGCCGAGTGCGTAGTCGCTCTTGAAGACCAGGGCGTCATCGTTGGCCTTGATGTCCGCGTTGGTGATCGCGACATCGGTGGTGGAGATGACGTTCCAGCCGTCGCGGTCGCTCGCGGTGTCGATGGTGAGGTGGTCGGAGGTGACGTTCTTGCAGCCGTTGATGAGCGCGGCGAAGTGGCCGCCCCGGCGCAGGGTGAGACCGTCTCCGATGCGCAGTCCGTCGCAGCGCGTCAGCGAGATGATCTTGTCGGCCTCGCCCGACTTGGGGTTGCCGGTGATCAGGTTGCCCAGGCCGTCGATGACACCGCCGCCGACGAAGCCGATGTTGGTCAGCTTGTCGCCGTAGATCATCGCGTTGTGGAAGTGGCTGTGCCCGTAGTCCTGGTACTTGTCGTACGGATTGGACTCGGGGGCGTCATAGGTGTCCGCCGAGGAGCCCTGGATCGTGGCGCCCGTGTCGACCTGGAGCGTCACATTGCTCTTCATATGGATGGTGTTCTTCGACTTGTAGGCGCCGGCCGGGAAGCGGACCGTGCCGCCGCCCGCCGCGTTGGCCGCGGTCACGGCCTTGTTGATGGCGGGGGTGTCGTTGGTGGATCCGTCACCCTTGGCGCCGTAGTCCCGTACGTCGAGGACCGTGGCGCGGGGCGCGGGGCGGGCGGCCGCGAGGGCCGGGGGATGGCAGAGTCCGAGGACGACGGCGACGACGGCGAACAGGACGGCCGTCGCCCTCGTGAAGGGAGTGGGGGGTCGCATGGGACGGCTCCTCAGACGAGTTGATAGCCGCGGAGGTTGGTGAGCAGGAGGTAGGTGTCCTGCAGGGAACCGGAGGTGTCGCCCAGGGAGCGGTAGATGCCCCACTTGGGCCGTACACGGGTTCTTCTGGTGGTGCTCATGACTGATCACCTCGTCCCGAAGGGGTGGGGGTCGTCCGGAGCTGCTCATTCATGATCAAAAACGCGCCCAGGCCGTGGAAGTCGTTGGTGGCCCGGGTCCGGGCGATGTAGTACGCGTAGTCGCCGACATTGGTGCCGACGGAGATGCCGGCCAGGTCGGTGCGCCCGTCGGAGACGACGGAGAGCTGCGCGAGGACGCCCTCGTAGCCGCGCTGGGCCACCTGGGCGTAGTGCGGGTCCAGATAGCCCTGCTGGACTCCGCGCGAGAGGGCGTAGGTGAACATGCTGGAGCAGGAGGTCTCGGTCCAGTTGTCGGCTCGGCCGCCCTTGTCGATCACCTGGAACCAGCGGCCGGTCGCCGGGTCCTGGTACGTCTGAAGTCCGGCCGCCAGCTTGCGGAGGACGGCGAGCAGTTCGGGCCGGCGGGGGTGGCGCGCGGGGAGGGCGTCCAGCACGTCGGTGACCGCCATGGCGTACCAGCCGACCGCCCGGCACCAGTGCTCCGGCGCGAGGCCCGTCGCGGGGTCGGCCCAGCTCGCCGTTCTCGACTCGTCGTACGCGTGCCGCAGCAGTCCGTTCGGGGCCTGCAAGTGGCTGCCGTAGACGTAGAGCTGCTTGGCGGCCTCGTCGTTCGCGTACGTGGCGTCCCCGAACTCCCTGCCGTACTCGACGAGGAACGGGTTCACCATGTAGACGCCGTCTGACCAGAGCTGGTGCGCCCGGCTGCCGGTGTCCGCGTGCCAGAAGCCGCCGTCGGAGGTCCGCGGATAGGTGTCGAGCCGGTCGCGGATCTTTCGGGCCGCCTTGCGGTAACGGTCCTGCCCGGTCTCGTGGTGCAGGATGACCAGCAACCGACCCGCCTGCATGCTGTCCAGGCTGTTGAAGCTCTGGTCGATCGAGCCGTCGCTCTTCACGAAGCGGTCGACATAGCTCTTGATGTACGACAGATAGCGGGCGTCGTGCGTGCGCCGGTAGGTCAGGTACTGGCCGTAGAGGTAGAGGCCGACCGGGTAGGACCAGCCGCCGATGGTGCTCGGTGTGTAGCGGGCCGTCGTCGAGTCGACGACGGCCACCGACCAGTCGGTGGTGCTCCGGGGGCGGGCGGCCGGTGCCGGCACTCCGGCGGCGGCCGGTGCGGACGTGGCCGGCACGGCTTCGGCCGCGCCGGTCAGCAGGGCGGTGGCGAGCGCCCCCGCCGTCAGTGCGGCTCGCAGGCGTCGTCTCATGGTCCTTCCTCTCGGTAGGCACGGTGGACGTGGGTGAGATCGCCGCGTGGCTCGGCCGCCCGGTCGACGAGGGTGCGTACGAGGGCATGGTCGGGGGCGAGACGGCAGGCGGGGTCGGTACGGGTGGCGTCACCGGTGAGCGCGTACGCCTGACAGCGGCAGCCACCGTGATCGACGCTCCGCAGGGCGCAGCCTCGGCAGGGGTCGCGCATCCAACTCTCGCCCCGGTAGGCGGTGAAGGCCGCGGAGTGCCACCAGATCCGGTCGAGCCGGTGCGCCCGGACGTTCGGCGGGTCGAGGCCCGGGAGCGAGGCGGCGGCCGGGCACGGGAGGACCGTTCCGTCCGGGGCGACGGTGAGCGAGACCGCGCCCCAGCCGCCCATGCAGGGTTTCGCCGTGCCGTCCACATAGTCGGGGGCGACCCACACCAACTCCAGTCGTCGGCTGAGGAGTTCGCGGCGATGGGCCGCCACCGCACGTGCCCGGGCGATCTGCTCGCGGCTGGGCAGGAGGGCGGCGCGGTTGCGCAGGGCCCAGCCGTGGAACTGGGTGTTGGCCAGCTCGATCCGGTCGGCACCCCAGGCCAGGGCGAGATCGATCAGCTCGTCGAGCGCGTCGATGTTCGCCCGGTGCAGGACCGCGTTCAGCCCGAACGGCAGTCCGGCCGTGCGGATCAGCCGGGCGGCACGCTCCTTGGCCGCGAACGAGCGGGCACCCGCGATGCGTTCCGAGGCTTCGGGCCGGGCGTGCTGCACGGAGAGCTGGACACTGCGCAGTCCGGCGGCCACGAGAGAGGTCAGCCGTGGTTCGGTGAGGCCGACGCCGCTGGTGACGAGCTGGGTGTAGAGACCGGCGGTGTCGGCCGCCTGCACGATCTGCGGCAGATCGCGTCTGAGGAGCGGCTCGCCACCGGACAGATGGATCTGGACGACGCCCAGGCCGGCGGCCTGACCGAAGACGTCGGCCCACTGGTCCCCGGTCAGCTCTGCTGACCGACTGACCAGTTCGACAGGGTTGGAGCAGTACCCGCAGCGGAGCGGGCATGCATGGGTCAGTTCGGCGAGCAGCGCCCAGGGGGGATCGACGGTCACAGGAGCCAGCCCTCCTTTCGCAGGGCCGAGAGAAACCGCGGTACCTCGCTGTGGACCGGCGCGCCGGGGAAGCGTTCGCCGAGCGCGGCGACGATCCCGTCGACGTCCCGGTCGCCGTCGCACAGCCGCAGCACGGCACCGGCGCTGCCGCGCAACACGACCACGCGTTCGGGCACGAGCAGCAGATCGGTGTCGCGGACGGGGTCGTGCCGCAGCACCGCCGCATGGTGGAGCGTCGGCCGCCAGGTCATGGCGAATCCGGAGCGGGGCGCCGGGGAGCGTCGGCCCCCGCCTGGTCCACCGCGTCCAGCAGGGCCCACAGCACCTCGCACTTGAAGGTGAGTGCGGCGAGCGCCCGCTGCTGCTCCGCCCTGGTCCTGGCCCAGGCCAGCACCAGGGCGAGGGCCTCCTCTCCGTCCCGGCCGCCCTGCCCGATCCGGCCGCGGAAGTAGGCGAGCCCGTCGGCTTCGATCCAGGGGTAGTGGCGTTCGAAGGCGGCGATACGGACGCGCATCAGGCCCGGTGCCGACAACTCGGTCAGGGACGCGGCGACCGCGTCGAGTGCGGGGCGCGACCGACAGAAGGTGACATAGCCCTCGACCGCGAACCGCACCCCGGGCAGTACCCGGGAGGCGTCCCACAGCAAGGCGCGGTCCAGTCCGGTCGCCTCGCCGAGCCGCAGCCAGCGCTCGATCCCGCCCTCGCCCTCGGCCGTTCCGTCGTGGTCGCGGATGCGGCGCAGCCAGGCCCGGCGCAGTGCCGGCTCGTCGAACTTGGCGAGGATCAGGGCGTCCTTGACGGGGATGTGCCGCTGGTAGTGGAAGCGGTTGGCGACCCAGCGGCGCAGTTCGCCGGGGGTCAACTCGCCCCGGTGCATACGGACGTTGAACGGGTGCCGGTCGTGGTAGCGCTCCGCGGCGACGGCGCGCAGCCGCTCGGTGAACTCGGCGGTCCCCCACGGGGCCGCGACGCCGTCGTCGCGCACGGGTGTCCCGGTCATGGTGCGCGCACCGTCCGGCTAGCGGTCGGCGAGCGCGTAGGCGGTGACTTCGAGGGCGGTCTCGACGACCAGATAGGCAGGAGCCTCCCAGGCCCTGTCCTCCGATGTTTCCCGAACGATCTGCTCCGGCTGAGGGGTCTCGTGCACCTTCTCATTCATCTGCGCAGACCTGCTTTCCTACAGGGTGGGGGGTTGGTGAGCACGAAAGAGAGCCAGGCGGGCGGCGTGTTCACATGCATGCACCCGGTTCAGCGACTCGTCTGGTGTCGCGTTACAGCGTTGCGGGACGAGCGGACTCGGTCAATGGTCCGGACCGTGGAGGTCGGATCCATTTCTGGCCAATCTGTGGGTGCGGCCAAGATTCCGTGCGGAAATCCCCGGCCAGGAATGCGCACGAGCCCGTGATCGTTGACCATGGGAGTACCACCCGTCGACTTGAAGGATCGAGAGCTCGTGAGCAGCAAGGTCCCCCCGATCATCCTCAACAACGGCGTCGAGATGCCCCAGCTGGGCTTCGGCGTCTGGCAGGTGCCTGACGACGAGGCGGAGAGCGCCGTCGCCACCGCCCTGGAGGCCGGGTACCGCAGCATCGACACAGCGGCGATCTACGGCAACGAGGAGGGCGTCGGCAAGGCGGTCGCCGCCTCCGGCATCCCGCGCCAGGACCTCTTCATCACCACCAAGCTCTGGAACAGCGACCAGGGGTACGACTCGACGCTGCGCGCCTTCGACACCTCGCTGGCGAAGCTCGGCCTGGAGTACGTGGACCTGTATCTCATCCACTGGCCACTGCCGTCCCGGGGCACGTTCGTGGACACGTACAAGGCCCTTGAAACGATCTACGCGGACGGCCGCGCCAAGGCGATCGGCGTCTCCAACTTCCTTCCGGAGCATCTTCGGACGCTCATCGAGGAGACGTCCGTCATCCCGGCGGTCGACCAGATCGAGCTGCACCCGCATCTGCAGCAGCACGCGGCGCGCGAGTACCACGCGGAGCAGGGCATCGCCACCGAGGCCTGGTCGCCGCTCGGTCAGGGCAAGGGCCTCCTGGAGGTCCCGGCGATCGTGGCCATCGCCCAGAAGCACAACCGCACCCCGGCCCAGGTCGTGCTGCGCTGGCACCTCCAGCTCGGCAACGTCGTGATCCCGAAGTCCGTGACGCCGTCCCGGATCAGGGAGAACATCGACGTCTTCGACTTCTCGCTGGACACCGAGGACATGGCGGCGATCAGCGCGCTCAACGAGGACCGGCGCATCGGCCCGGACCCGGCGACGTTCGACATGGTCTGACCCGAACCGCTCTGCGCGGCGCGCCCCGGACCGCTTCCACGGCGGGTTCGGGGCGCGCCGTCGTGTGTGGGGGGTGGTGAGGACCGGGCGCGTGCGGAGCGGTGCGGCCCGGTACGCCGGGGGAGGCGGGGGGCGGGCGGCCCCGAGCTGCGGATTTCCTCGGCGGTGCTCAACTCGCGTTCGCTGCATGGGTATTGGGGCTTGACGCGGCCATGGTGAGGGGTCCACCTTGTACGGCACCCGGTAAGGAAACTTTCCTAACAGAAGGGTCTCCCCACAGTGCGCACTCGAACACTGACCCTCGCCGCCACCGCCGGCGCCGCGCTCCTCGCCACCGCGGTGCTTCCCGCCAACGCCTCGGGCGCGACCACCCCCAAGTCCGCCCAGGAGGGCTCGGTCAGCGCGGCCGCCCTCCTCGCCAAGGTGACGTCCTGTTCGCAGATCTCGACCGGCAAGTACAAGACCGACGACGAGACCTCGGCCACCGTCCCCGTGTGCGGCAAGAACGGCGCGGTGTTCTGGAAGGCCGACATGGACATCGACTGCGACGGCCAGGTCACCAGCAAGTGCAACGGCGACGCCGACCCCTGGTTCCAGGACGACACCGCCTTCCACCAGTCCGACGGCAAGCCGCTGCGCGCCGACTCGCTCCCCTACGTCGTCGTGCCGAGCGCCAGCAGCATCTGGAAGTACTCCAGCTCCGGCATCAAGGGCGGCGGCGTGGTCGCCGTCATCTACAACAACAAGGTCGAGTACGCGGTCGTCGGCGACACCGGCCCCACGAAGATCATCGGCGAGGCCTCGTACGCCACCGCCAAGGCCCTCGGCATCGACCCCGACCCGGCCACCGGCGGCGCGGACTCGGGCGTGACGTACATCCTGTTCAAGAACTCCCAGGTGTCGCCGATCGAGAGCCACAGCGCGGCGGTCTCGCTCGGCCAGTCGCTGGCCCAGCAGTTCATCAACAGCAACTGATCCGGACGGCCGGGCGCGCGAGACCTACGGCCGGGCGCGCCCGCTCGGGGCACGGGGTCGCGTCCGCTCGGTGCCGCGGGGCACGCGGTACCGGGCAGGCGCGTCAGGCGGGTCGCACCGCCGTGTAGACCGTGTGCGCCTTCAGCACGAACACATCCGTCCGGCGGTGCACACTCGCCTCGTCCTCCGGGTCGAGGAGACGGTCGAGGGTGGCGCGGTCCTCGGCATCGAGGCCGCCGTCCAGGGCCTCGCGCAGCCGGGTCAGGGCGGCGGCGGTATACGTCCGGACCCGGTCGTCGACCGGAGCGGGCAGGTCCAGCAGGAAGCTGCGCGTGCCGGTGTGCTTCAGGCCCGCGGCGGTCAGCAGGGCCGGCCAGTCCTCGGCCTCGGCGACGGCGCCGGGCAGTTCGTCCCGCATCTGCCCGAACCACTCCGACTCGACCGCGTCGAGCCGTGCCTGCAGGCCCGGTCGGCCGATGCCGATGTTCCTCGGCAGGAACCGGGCGGGCAGACCGCCCTCCAGCAGCGCCAGGGTGCCGCCCGGCGCGAGACGCTCGGCGAACGCGGCGAGGGCGGCCCGCTGGTCGCCCAGGTGGTGCAGGCTGTTGCTGGCCCAGAGGAGATCGGCCGGGTAGTCCAACTCGGCCAGAACACCGGGGAGTTCACCGGTGAGGGTGTCGAACCGGTCGGTGAGGCCGAGCCGGGCGGCCCGGGCGCGGGCGCGTTCCAGCAGCGGACCGGAACCGTCCACCGCGAGGACCCGCGCACAGGGGAACGCCTCGGCGAAGAGGGCGGAGACGACGCCGGGTCCGCTGCCCGCGTCGACGATCAGGCCGGGCTCCGGCGTCTCCTGCGCCAGCCAGGCCATGACCGTCTGGTACAAGGGGGCGAACAGCTCCGCCTGCGACTCCAGCATCGGCGCCATCACGGCCCAGTCGATGTCGGTCTCGCCGTGGTCGCCATGGCGACCGTGATGGCCATGGTGGCCCTGTCCGGTGTGTTCGCCGTATTCGCTACGTTCCCCGTGTTCCCCGCGTTCCCCGTGTTCGCCGTGGTGCTCGTGCGCCATGGTGGTGAGCCTTTCTTCTCGGTGCCGTCAGCCTGCGCCGACGTACCGCGCGAAGGCCACTTCTCTTGCCGGAGCAGCAAAATCCGCGGTGTCGTCCGCTGCGCCGGTACGGGGAAAATCACGTGCGGCGCGGGCGGCCGGTCGGGACCATGGACCCATGGACGACGTACTGGTGGAGCGTTTCCTCCGGGACGGGTTCGTGAAGGTCGAGGGCGCCTTTGCGCCACGTGTCGCCGAGGACTGCGCCCGGCTGCTGTGGCGGGAGACGGGCTACGACCCGAGGGACCCCGGCACCTGGAAGGAGCCGGTGTACCGGGTGAGCGGCATGGCGCAGGGCCCGTTCGCCGCCGCGGCCAACTCCCCCGCGCTGCACGAGGCCTTCGACCTGCTGGTGGGCGAGCACCGCTGGGAGCCCCGCTACACGCTCGGCACCTTTCCGCTGCGCTTCCCGCACCAGGAGGAGCCGGGCGACGCGGGCTGGCACATCGAGGGGAGCTATCTCCCCGAGGGAGCCGAGCTGTGGCACGCCAATCTCCGCTCCCGGGGGCGTGCTCTGCTGATGCTCTTCCTGTTCACCGAGGTCACCGAGGACGACGCCCCGACCCGTATCCGCGCCGGCTCGCATCTCGATGTGCCGGCGGTCCTTCAGCCCTACGGCGAGGAGGGCGCCTCCTTCCTGGAGCTGGGCCCGCAGGTGGACGCGGCCTCCGCGCACCGCCCGCTCGCGCACGCCACCGGTCGTCCCGGAGATGTCTTTCTCTGTCACCCGTTCCTGGTCCACGCCGCCCAGCCCCACCACGGCACCCGGCCCCGGTTCATGGCGCAGCCACCCTTGTATCCGGCGGTGCCCTGCGAGCTGGAGCGGGCGGACGGCGACTACTCGGCGGTGGAGTTCGCGATCCGCCGGGGGCTGGCCGGACCGGGCTGACCCGGCGGACCACCCCAGCCGGGTCCCTCCTCGTCGCCCGCCCGCCACGGGTGGACCACATCAGCGTGACCTCATACGCGCCCGGCGGTTACGCGGGGCATGCACGCTTCTCGTCCGGGCGGACCGGCCTTCGTCACCACCGCCCTGTCACTTCTCCTTCTCCTTGTCACGACCCTGGCCGGCCCCACCGCAACCGCCTCCGCCGACGGGCATACGGTCCCCTCGGCGGACCCCGCGGCGATCCGCGTGTGGAACGCCCTCACCACCGACACCGTCAACGACAACCTCACGGCCACCCGTCCCTCGGGGCAGGCGGTCATCTGGCAGGGGTTCGTCTCGGCCGCCGTGTACAACGCCGTGGTCGGCATCCAGGGCACCTACGCCCCGTACCAGTGGCAGGTGCGCGGTCCCGCCACCGCGTCGCCCGAAGCCGCGGCCGTGGCCGCGGCACACCGCGTCCTGGTCACCTACTTCCCCGCCTCCCGGACCCCGCTCGACGCCGCCTTCACCACCTCCCTCGCCGGGATCCCCGAGGGCGGGGCGAAGACGGAGGGGGTGGCCTTCGGGGAGCGCGCCGCCCGTCACCTCATCGCTCTGCGCGAAGGTGACGGCCGTGACGCGCCGGTTCCGTTCACCCGCGCGCCCGCGCCCGGTGTCTGGCGGCCCACGCCGCCCGGCTTTCTGCCGTTCATCGACACCTGGCTCGGCAGGCTCCGTCCGATGCTGCTCACCTCGCCCGCCCAGTTCCGTCCGGAGCAGCCGCCCGCCCTGGCCTCGGCCCGCTACGCCCGGGACCTGAACGAGGTGAGGACGATGGGGGCGCGGACGGGATCGCCCCGCACCCCGCGCCAGACCGAGACCGCCCTGTTCTTCGGGGGCAATCTGGCGGTGCAGGTCCAAGAGGCACTCCGGGACCACACGGCCCGGCATCGCCTGGACATCGCCGACACGGCGCGGATGTTCGCCGCGGTGAACGCTTCGGCGACCGACGCCGTCATCGCCGCGTGGGACGCCAAACTCCACTACGGGCGCTGGCGGCCGATCACCGCCGTCCAACTGGCCGACACCGACGGCAACCCCGCGACGTCGGCGGACCCGCGGTGGCAGCCGCTGCTCGTCACCCCGCCGCACCCCGACTACATCAGCGGTCACGCGGCGGTCACCGGTGCCGTGACCCAGGCGCTGAGCGGAATCCTCGGTACCACTCGCCTCGACCTCGATGTCTCCTCCGAGGCCACCGGCACCACCCGGCACTACGACGACGCCGCCCGGCTCAACGAGGACATGGTCGACGCCCGTGTCTGGGCCGGAATCCACTTCCGCTCGGCGGACCTCGCCGGGTGCCGTGTCGGCAGCCGCATCGGGGCCTGGGCGCTCGCCCACTACTTCCGGCCGCTGCATGCACGGTCGGCACCTGCCTCGCAGCGACCGACTTGTCCTGCGGACTAGGCGTCAGGACCCCGGCTTGCGGAAGGCCCGGAGGGTGAACTCAGGGTCGCGGCGCGGCCGGTCCTGGTCCGGCAGGGCGGCCAGCCGGGCGGTGATCCGCTCGCCGAGCGGATCGTCCGGCCTGAGCGTGGTGAACCAGCCGCGGCGCAGGTCCGCCGCCGCGCCGCGGGGGCTGCGGCCCTGGCCGACGCCGCGGAAGCGGGCCCCTCCGGCCGGCACCAGACCGCACGCGGCGGCGTGTTCCGCGACCGCCTCCGCGGCGTCGGACGCAAGCCGGCGGGGGCGCCGGGCGAGCACGGCGTCGATGTCGCTGCCCACATCGTGGGCGGCGGCCTTGTCGACGGTGGTGACATACACACCGCCCGGCCGCAGCACCCGGGCGCACTCGAAGAGCACGGCCCGCACCTCCTCAGGTCCCTCGACGAGATGCAGCAGCCATACGCTCGTGACCGCGTCGAACGTCCCGTCCGAGAACGGCAGTCGGCGGCTGTCGGCGAGGACGACGGCGCCGGGCAGGCGGTCCCCGGCCCGGCGCACCATCCCGTACGTCAGGTCCGCGCCGGTGACGCGCAGTCCGGGCCGCCCGGACGCGAGCCGGCGGGTCACGATCCCCGTGCCGCAGCCCACGTCCAGCAGCCGGTGCGCATCCTCGGGTATCAGTCCGAGAACGGCGTCGGCCGCCGCTGCGGCGCGTGGCTCACCGCCGCGCGAGGAGTCGTACTCCTCGGCCTCCTTGTCGTAGTCCAGCACGGCCGGTCCCCGTTCAGTGCGCCCCGTGTCCGGGGGCCAGTTTCTCGATGCGGTGAGCGAGGTCGAAGTCCAGCTCGGTGACGGCGCCGCCCACGCTGTGCGTGTTCACCGTGAGGGAGACGGAGTGGTAGCCCAGGGTGCAGTCGGAGTGGTGGTCCAGCTCCTCCTGCACCTGGGCGATGTGGACGACCATGGCGGTCGCCGCGAAGTGCGAGGGGAGCCGGTAGGAGCGGGCGATCCGGTCGCCGTCCAGCGACCAGCCGGGCAGCTCCGCCAGCCGGTCCTCGATCTCCTTCTGCGACAGCGGTTCGACGGGCATGACCTGGCTCCTTCCGTACGACGTGGGGTACGCCCCACCCTGTCACATCCCCTCGGTGGGCCGCCGTACGCACGGCCGGGCCCGCGGACCGTCAGCTTCGTGCGCACTCCGCCGCGAGGTCGTCCGCCACGACGGTGATCTCGGCCCGGCCCTCGATCTGTTCCAGCCAGTCCTGCGGCAGCCCGTGGTCACCGTGGCGGGCGCCGAGGAGGTTGCCGCAGAGGGCGCCGGTGGAGTCGCTGTCCCCGGAGTGGTTGACGGACAGCAGCAGCGCGCGCCGGACATCAGGCTCGACCAGGGCGCAGTAGACGGCGATGGCGAGGGCCTGTTCGCCCACCCAGCCGGCGCCGAGCGTCTGCACCTTCTCCGCGGTGGGCGCACCCTCCGCCGCCAGGTCGAGGGCGCCCCGCAGCGCGGCCGTGGTCTCCTCGTGCCCCGGGTACCGGGCCGACAGACGCAGCGCGCGCAGCACCGCGCCCTCCAGGGACTCCCCCTCGACCAGATGCGCGACGATCGCGGCGAAGGCGCCCGCGGAGTAGTAGCCGGTGGGGTGGCCGTGGGTGGTCTGGGCGCTGCGGGCCGCCATGGCGAAGGCGGTGTCGGCCGGCACACGGGCGAGCCCGAAGGGCGCCGAGCGCATGACCGCGCCGCAGCCCTTGGAGTCGGAGTTCACCGGGCCGGGGCGGCCGAGTGCGGCCTCCGGGTCGGGGACGAAGTCCTGGGCGAGGCCGGACAGACAGGCGTTGCCGGGCGCGCGGCGCGCGTACAGCCAGGGCTGGGCCGCGAGGCCCTCGGCGCCCTCGGGCGGGCCGGACAGGCGCTGGGTGTCGAGCCAGCGGCCGTAGGCGTCCCGCACCAGCCGGGACCAGCCGCCGCCGAGTCCCTTGTGCCGTTCGCGGCGGTGCGCCTGCCGGAGGCCTTCCACGGTGAACAGGGTCATCTGGGTGTCGTCGGTGATCCGGCCGACGACACCCGCTCCGTCCGGCGCCAGGGCGGTGACGCCCTGCTCGCCGTGCAGGGCCCGGATACGGTCCAGGGAGACGAACTCGACGGGATACCCGAGGGCGTCGCCCACGGCACCGCCGAGCAGGGATCCCCGCACCCGGGCCCGGTAGATCGCCGTGGCCTCCCAGGACGGGTTCAGTCGGTCGTACATGCACCACTCCTCGACTACGGTCGTCCGTATGACCATTGTCGCGACCGGCGCCGCCGCCTCCCCACCGGCCCCTTCCGACCCGGCCGTCGGCCTGCTGCTGCGGGGCTGGCGGGAGCGCAGACGGGTCAGCCAGCTGGAGTTGGCGCTGCGGGCGGGCTCCTCGGCACGGCACATCAGCTTCATCGAGACGGGGCGCTCACGGCCGAGCGAGGAGATGGTGCTGCGGCTCGCCGAGCACCTCGACGTCCCGGTGCGCGAGCGCAACGCGCTGCTGCTGGCGGCCGGTTACGCCCCGCACTACCCGGAGACCCCGCTGGACGACCCGTCGATGGACGCGCTGCGCGCCGGTGTGGAGCGGCTGATCCGGGGTTATGAGCCGTATCCGGCGTTGGTGGTGGACGCGCGGTACGACGTGGTGGCGGCGAACCGCGGCATCGCGCTGCTGCTGGAGGGCGTCCCGGAGCGGCTGCTCGCCCCGCCCCTGAACGCGATGCGCCTCACGCTGCATCCGGAGGGTCTGGCACCGCGCATCCGCAACCTCCGTGAGTGGCGGGGCCACTTGCTGGCGCAGATGGAGCGCCAGATCGCGCTGCACCGCTCGACGGCCCTGCGGGCCCTGTACGAGGAGGTGGCGGCGTATCCGGTCCCCGGCCGGGGCGAGCCCGGGGCCGGTCCCGAACCCGTCGAGCCCGTACCGTACTTCGCGCTGCCGATGCTGATCGAGCACGACGGCCGGGTGCTGTCCTTCGTCTCATCCATCTCCACCTTCAACACCCCGATGGATGTGACCGTGGCGGAACTGGCCATCGAGACGTTTCTGCCCGCCGACCCGGCGACCGTCAAGTACCTGCAGTCGCTGGGCTCCTGAGTGCCCGTCGGCAGGCGGCGCGGCACCCTCGGGTTCCGGCGCGCTCCCCCACCCGGAACCGCGGGGCATGTACGTCGTACTCCACGTCGCTGACACCGGCGCAACAGACCAACTCCGGTCATGGACATCATCCGCTCCGCCGGACCTCGTGAGACACGGACCCGAACATGCCACACTGCTCACGTACTTCGGCGCGTAGGGGAGGCGTGGCGTGAGTGAGCGGCGAGCTGCGCCCACCGTGGGGCAGGTGGTGCTCGGGCGGCGGCTCCAGGAGTTGCGGGAGGTCGCCGGGCTGAAGCGCGAGGAGGCGGCGCAGGTGCTGCGGGTCGCCCCGGCGACCGTGCGGCGGATGGAGACCGCCGATGTCGCGTTGAAGATTCCGTATGTGCAGGTGCTGCTCACCCGGTACGGCGTGCCCGACGAGGAGATCGCCGCCTTCGTCCGGCTCGCCGAGGAGGCCAACCGGCCGGGCTGGTGGCAGCGGTACCACGATGTGCTGCCCGACTGGTTCAGTCTGCATGTCAGCCTGGAGGGCGCGGCCCGCATCATCCGCTCCTACGAGCCGCACTTCGTGCCCGGGCTGCTGCAGACCGAGGACTACGCCCGCGCGGTGCTGGAGGCCGGGACCGTCGGTCAGGTCCGCCCCCAGGACATCGAGCGGCATGTGGCGCTGCGCCTGGCCCGGCAGGAGCTGCTGACCCGCCCGGACGCCCCGCGCCTGTGGGTGATCATGGACGAGACGGTGCTGCGAAGACCGGTGAGCATCCGTTCCGAGGTGATGCGCGACCAGCTCGACCGGCTCCTGGAGGCCAGTGCGGACCCCGGGATCACCTTGCAGGTGTCCGAGTTCGCCGCCGGGCCGCATCCGGGGACGTACACCCCGTTCGTGCTGTTCCGCTTCCGGGAGCCGGAGCTGCCCGACATGGTCTACAGCGAGTATCTGACCGGCGCCCTCTATCTCGACTCGCGGGCCGAGGTGGCCATGCATCTGGAGGTCCTGGACCACATGTCCGCGAAGGCGGCCTCCGTCCAGCGCACGAGGGCGTTGCTGCGCGAGTACCGCGACACCTTCTGACCCGGTCGACACCGGGGACACTCACCGAGCACACAGTCCACCCCCCATCAGGAGTCTGTGCATGACGACCGGACCCGAGGCGGCGCCCACCCGCATCGACACCAGCAAGCCTCATCCCGCCCGGGTGTACGACTGGTGGCTGGGCGGCAAGGACAACTACCCCGTGGACGAGGAGCTGGGCCAGAAGATCCTCGCCGCGGACCCGACCGTGCGGCGCGGGGCGCGCGCCAACCGCCGGTTCATGCACCGCGCGACCCGGACGCTGGCGCAGGCGGGGGTGCGCCAGTTCCTCGACATCGGCACGGGCATCCCCACCGAGCCGAACTCCACCAGATCGCCCAGGGAGTGGCCTCCGAGGCGCGGGTGGTGTACGCCGACAACGACCCGATCGTGCTGCGGCACGCGGAGGCGCTGCTGCACGGCACCACCGAGGGCACCACGGACTACGTCCACGCGGACGTGCGCGACCCGGACGCCATCCTCGCCCTGGCCGCGCGGTCGCTGGACCTCGGGCAGCCGGTCGCGCTGTCCCTGGTCGCGCTCACGCACTACCTCGACGACGACGTCCACGATCTGCTGCGGCGGTACCTCGAAGCCCTCGCGCCCGGCAGCCATCTGGTCGTGTCGCAGGTCACGCCGGACCTGAACCGTGAGGCCGTGGAGCGGGCGGCCGGCCTGTTCCGGCAGAGCGGCACGGCCTTCCATCCGCGCCCGCTCGCCGAGTTCTCCCGTTTCTTCGAGGGTCTGGAGCTGCTGGGGCCCGGGGTGATCCCCGTCAGCGGATGGCGGCCGGATCCGGAGGACGTCGCGGCCCAGGCGGAGGGCATCGTGCCGGTGTACGCCGGGGTCGCGCGCAAGCTCTGAACCGACGGGCCCGCGTCGGCGCGCAAGCCCTGAACCGACGGCCCCGCCTCAGGCAGCCCCGCCTCGCGTGTCCTTGTCGTCGTCGACGATCTCGGCGTCCACCACGCCCTCCTCGTCCTGGGGTGAGGTGTGCTGCTCGGTGCCCTGGGCGGACGTCTGCTGGGCCTGGGCGTACATCGCCTGCCCCATCCGCTGGCTGACGGAGGCGAGTTTCTCGATCCCGGCCCGCAGCGCCGCCGTGTCGGCCTCGCCCTCCAGCAGGCTCTTCAGCTCGGCGAGGGCGGCGGTCACCTCGCTCCTCGTGTCCGCGGGGACACGCGCCTCGTGCTCGGGATTCTCCCGCAGGAACTTCTCGGTCCGGTAGACGAGTTGTTCGGCCTGGTTGCGTGTCTCGGCGGCCTCGCGGCGCTTGCGGTCCTCCTCGGCGTACTGCTCCGCGTCCCGCATCATCCGGTCGATCTGGTCCTTGGGCAGCGCGGAGCCGCCCGTGACCGTCATCTTCTGTTCCCGGCCGGTCGCCAGGTCCTTGGCGGAGACATGCATGATCCCGTCGGCGTCGATGTCGAAGGCCACCTCGATCTGCGGCACCCCGCGTGGCGCGGGCGGCAGCCCGGTCAGGTCGAAGACACCGAGCTTCTTGTTGTACGCGGCGATCTCGCGCTCGCCCTGGTAGACCTGGATTCCGACGGAGGGCTGGTTGTCCTCGGCGGTGGTGAAGATCTCCGAACGCCGGGTGGGAATGGTGGTGTTGCGCTCGATCAGCCTGGTCATGATGCCACCCTTGGTCTCGATGCCCAGGGACAGCGGGGTCACGTCGAGCAGCAGGACGTCCTTGACGTCGCCGCGGATGACACCGGCCTGGAGTGCGGCCCCGACCGCGACGACCTCGTCCGGGTTCACGCCCTTGTGCGGGTCCTTGCCGGTGAGGTCCCTGACCAGTTCGGTGACGGCGGGCATACGGGTCGAGCCGCCGACGAGGATGACATGGTCGATCGCGGAGAGCTTCACACCCGCGTCCTTGACCGCCTGGTCGAACGGCGTCCGGCAGCGGTCGAGCAGATCGGCGGTGAGTTCCTGGAACCGGGCGCGTGTCAGCTGCTCCTCCAGATGCAGCGGGCCCTGGGAAGAGGCCGTGATGTAGGGCAGGTTGACGGTGGTCTCGGTGGAGCTGGACAGCTCGATCTTCGCCTTCTCGGCGGCCTCTCGCAGCCGTTGCAGCGCCATCTTGTCGGCGGTCAGGTCGATGCCGTGCTGCCCCTGGAACCGCTTGGCGAGATGGTCCACGATCCGCTGGTCCCAATCGTCGCCGCCGAGCCGGGTGTCGCCGTTGGTGGCCTTGACCTCGATGACACCGTCGCCGATCTCCAGCAGGGAGACGTCGAAGGTGCCGCCGCCGAGGTCGAAGACGAGCACGGTCTGCTCCTCGGCGCGGTCGAGGCCGTACGCGAGGGCCGCGGCCGTCGGCTCATTGACGATCCTGAGGACCTTCAGCCCCGCGATCTCCCCCGCCTCCTTGGTGGCCTGCCGCTGGGCGTCGTCGAAGTAGGCGGGCACGGTGATCACGGCGTCGGTGACGTCCTCGCCGAGATACGCCTCCGCGTCCCGCTTCAGTTTCTGCAGCACACGGGCCGACAGCTCCTGGGCCCGGAGGCGGGTGCCGTCGACGGACCCGTGCTCCGGGAAGCGCCAGTCCGGGTCGCCCATGTGCCGCTTGACCGAGCGCGCCGTCCGCTCGACGTTCGTCACCGCCTGCCGTTTGGCGACCTCGCCGACGAGCACGTCGCCGTTCTTGGCGAAGGCCACGACCGACGGGGTGGTCCGCGCGCCCTCCGCGTTGGCGACGACGGTGGGTTCACCACCCTCCAGGACGGCCACCACCGAGTTCGTCGTACCGAGATCGATCCCGACCGCACGTGCCATCGCTGTCCCCTTCCGCCAGGGCGCCTGTCGCACTCCATCACAAGGCTCCAGCGGCCCCTTGTCCATGGCGCCGGCCAGTGGTGCGACCGGCCGCCGTCCGCCCTGTCATCGGATACCCGGAAAACGGCGGTGCCGCGCCCCCTTGCGGCGGGCGCGGCACCTGTGGAGGGGGGCGCGTCAGGCGAGCTTGGCGTCCAGGGTGATCGTCGTACCGGCCAGAGCCTGGCTGACCGGGCAGTTCTTCTTGGCGTCCTCGGCCGCGGCGGCGAACGCGTCGTTGTCCATGCCGGGAACAGTGCCCTCGACGGTGAGGTGGATGCCGGTGATGCCCTCACCCGGCTGGAAGGTGACATCGGCCTTCGTGTCGAGCTTGGTGGGCGGGGTGCCGGCGCCGGCCAGGGCGTGCGACAGCGCCATGGAGAAGCAGCTGGAGTGGGCGGCGGCGATCAGCTCCTCGGGGCTGGTCTTGCCATTCGCCTCCTGGGAGCGCGAGGCCCACGTGACCGGCTGCTGTCCGATGCCGGAGGAGTCGAAGGTGACGACGCCGTCGCCCTCGAGCAGATTGCCTTCCCAGACGGTGTGTGCGGTGCGCGTGGTTGCCACGATGAGTCCTTTCGCATGCCGTGCGAATTCTCGTCAGGGCGGTCCCGCTGCCGGGTGCCCGCCCTATCCGATCACATTCCGGCTCGCGGGGCGCGCAGGACGTCACGGTCGCGGCATGACTCCCGTTCCGTCCCACGAGCGATGCTCAGGCGGCGCGCTCGGTCTCGTCCTCGCGTCCGGTCAGGGGCACTTGGGGGCCGTCGCACTCGCGCAGCCAGCGGCGGAAGACCTGGTGGAGCCGCTCGGCGCCGACGAGTTCGGTGCTGTCCCCGGCCGGTGCGGACAGGGACACCGGCCACAGCAGGAAGGGGCGACCCTGGGCGCCGCCGAGTCCGCCGTGCGAGCCGATCTGCTCCTCGAAGGCGAGGACTTCGCCGCTGTCCGGGTCGCACCAGGAGTTGATCATGATGTCGGCGGTATGCGGGAAGGAGTGGGTGCGGCGTACGGCGTCGGCGGCGCCGGGACCGAAGTCAGCCAGCGGGCCGGTCCCGTCGGCGAGCCGGTCGACCGGGACCTGCACGCCGTGCGCCCCCAGCACCAACCCGCCGTGCTCCTCGCTGCGGACGAGGACGAAGCCGACGCCGGGATGCTCCGCGAGCGTCGACAGCAACGCGGGGTGCCGGCGGTCGATCTCCTCCTTGCTCATCCGGTGCGGCACGTCCGGGAAGGAGACGAGTCCGAGATTGCCGGAGGCGAGCACGACCGGCTCGGAGCGGCGGCGCGTCGCCGGGTGGCCCCCGTCGACCTCCTCGACCGGCCGACGCAGTGCGGCTCGTACCGCCGCGCGGGCCTCGGCTCCGCTGTGGGTCCGCTCGACGCGGCGCGGCACGGGCAGGGCGCACCCGGCCCGCACCAGATGGCCGAGGCTGAGTCCGTAGCGGGTGCGGAAGGTCTCACCGGGGCTCTGGCCGTGGTCGGACAGCACCACGATGCGGTACGGGCGCGGGGCGTGCTCGGCGACCTGTGCCAGCAGCGCCAGCGAGCGGTCCAGTTTCCGCAGGACCTGCTCGGCGTCGCGGCTGTGCGGGCCGGAGTGGTGGGCCACTTCGTCGTACGCCACCAGGTCCGCGTAGACCGCGTTGCGCCCGGCGAGCATGTCGCCGATCACCGCGGCCACGACGACGTCCCGTTCGACGACCGTGGCGAAGGCGCGGACGAAGGGATAGAGACCGCCGCGGCCGACCCGTGGCCGCTGCTTGGCGAGCCGGGCCCGGATGGACTGCCCTGTCTCGCGGCCGACGTCGGCGACGAAGGACATGGCGGTGCGTACGGCGCCCGCCGGATCGCTGAAGTAGGCGAAGTATCCGGCCCGGGAGCGGTTCTCCCGGCCGCGCCGCGCGGCGACGGACAGCACCAGGGCGAGCTGGTCGGCACCGCCGCTGAACAGATTGCCGCGGCTCGCGCCGTCGGCGGTGAGGAGCCCGCCGTCACCGGTCCGTGCGATGGCGCGGCGCTGGAGTTCCGCGGCGCTGGTCGGCCGGTTGCAGACCATGACCTCGCCGCTGTCCTTCTCGTACCACCGGAAGGCCGGCACATCGTGGTTGGAGCCGTGCAGGATGCCGAGCTGGCTGGCGCCGGTCTGGCTGGACCAGTCGGTGCGCCAGCCGGTGAGGCGGTGGGTGGGGGCGCGGCCGTCGGACGGCGCGAGCCAGGAGGCGACGGTCGGCATCAGCCCCTTGTCGACGGCTGCCCGCAGCACCTCGTGTCCGACGCCGTCGAGCTGTACGAAGACGGCACCGGGGGTGACCGGTCCGGCCTGCCCGGGGGCGCGTCCGCGCCGCCGGGCGGCGAGCCGGTAGAGCCTTCTGCGGTACGCGTCGTCGTCCCGGACGGCCAGGGCGGCGCCGGTGGCCGAGGCGACGGCGGACATCACGGCGGCGACCACCACCGCGGTCTCGGGCGCGGCCTCGCCGTGCCCGGAGGGGTTGATGCGCAGGGCGACCAGCAGCAGGGAGCCGTTGAGGAAGAAGACGAGCAGCCCGAGGACGAGGGCGGGCACGAGCAGCAGCAGCCGGACGAGCAGGGGCCACACGAGAGACGAGAGGAGACCGAAGACACCGGCGCCGGCCGCGGCGGTGACGGCGATCCGGGTGGCGCTGTCGCCGCCCGCGGACTGGAGCCGGAAGTCCGGGAGGATCCCGGCGAGGACGAGCATGGTGGCGGTGGACGCGGCCCACACGGCGATGCTCCGCCCGCCTGCGCTGATCAGGCTCCGCCAACGCCCGCGCCCCACACCACACCTCTCGTTCCGGCCCGTCGTCCGCACCCCGCGGGGCCGCCCCCACCTTGTCACAACGGCCCAGGACACCTGGCGGGACCCGGGTCGGCCCGGGGAGCGGGCGGCGGGTCAGCGGCCGTCGTAGCCCGCGGTCGGCATCGAGAGCCGGCGGTGGACGCGGGCCTTCATCTGGGCGTCGTAGGAGGGTTCCGCGTGGCCGACCGTCTCGATGCGCACGCCGCGCCGCGTGCACTCGGCGGTGAACTCCTCCACGGAGGACAGGGCGCGCTCCAGCACCCGGCGGCTCGGGGCGACGAACAGGTCGACCAGCCCCGCGTCCACGTCCGACCACAGCGCGCTGTGATCGGGGCGCAGCCCCCGGACGAGCAGTTCCCGCGTCACCACATAGCCGCGCTCCGCCGCCCAGCGGGCGCACATCGCGTGCTGGCTGCGGGAGTCGACGAGGAAGGGGTCCGCGTCCAGCTCCTCCAGCGGCGTCAGGCTGGCGATCGCCGTGACCCGGACCGTGGCCGGACCGCCGGAGGCGTCGCGTGTGCCGGAGGCGCCGTGCGCATCTCCCATGGGGTCCCCCCTCACCTCAGGGTTTCGCCGCCGACCCTACCCCTGCCCGTAGGCTCGGGGGGAGTCGCACGAAGGAGGCATCGGGTGCCGGTGGAGATCACGTGGTGGGGACACGCCGCCTGCACGGTCGAGGACTCCGGTGTGCGGGTCCTGACCGATCCCCTGTTCGCGCGGCACCTGGCTCATCTGCGGCGGCGCCGCGGTGCCCCGCCGCCGCCCGAGGCCGCGGTCGCGGACTTGGCGCTGGTGTCGCATCTGCACGCCGACCATCTGCACGTGCCGTCGCTGGCCCGCCTGGCCCCGGGCACCCGTCTGGTGGTGCCGCGCGGAGCTCCCGGACAGGTGCCGGGGCTGCGGCGGCTGGGCGGGCTGCGGGTCACCGAGGTCGTGCCCGGCGACCGGGTGCAGGTGGGTGACCTGGTGGTACGGGTCGTCCCCGCGCGGCACGACGGACGCCGACTGCCGGTGGGACCGCACCGCTCCCCCGCCCTCGGGTTCGTCGTCGAGGGCGAGGCCCGGACGTACTTCGCCGGGGACACGGGCCTGTTCCCGTCGATGGCTGAGGAGGTCGGGCCGGTCGATGTGGCGCTGCTGCCGGTCGGCGGGTGGGGACCGTATCTCGGGGAAGGGCATCTGGACGCGGGGCGCGCGGCGCAGGCGCTGGCCGGGCTGATGCCGCGCAGTGCGGTGCCGGTGCACTACGGCACGTACTGGCCGATCGGGATGGACGCCGTGCGCCCCCATGAATTCCACGCGCCGGGCCAGGAGTTCGTGCGCCTCGCCGCGGAACGTGCGCCGGGGGTCGCGGTGCACCTCCTCTCGCACGGCGAGAGCATACGGCTGGAGGCCGCCCGATGACCGCTGCCGCCGGCCGCCCGGGCGCCGGGCGCACCCGCGGGTGTCCGGCCGACGGCCGCGCCCTCGCCCCAGGGGGCGCCCGGTGATGTTCTTCGCCGTCACGGGCGGCACAGTGCCCACGGAGTCCACTCAGCAGGCGGTGGGTTATCCGACGCTGTTCCTGCTGGTGCTGATCGGCGCCCTGGTGCCGGTCGTCCCCACGGGGGCCCTCGTCAGCTCGGCCGCGGTGGTGGCCTTCCATCAGACCGCGCCGTTCTCGATGGTGCTGGTCTTCATGGTGTCCTCGCTCGCGGCCTTCCTCGGGGACGTCGCGCTCTACTGGCTGGGGCGGCGCGGTATGCGGTCGAAGAACGGCTCCCGCTGGCTTCGGACGATCCGCGACCGCGCCCCGGAGGAGCGGCTGGCCCAGGCGCAGCAGAAGCTGGACGACCACGGCATCGCGGTGCTCACGCTCTCCCGGCTGGTCCCGGCCGGCCGTATCCCGGTGATGCTCGCCTGTCTGCTGGCCGGCATGCCGCTCAGGGACTTCGCTCGCGGCGACGCCCCGGCCTGTCTCGCCTGGGCCGTGACGTACCAGCTGATCGGCATCCTGGGCGGCTCCTTGTTCCCGAGGCCCTGGGAGGGTGTGGTGGCGGCGGTCGCGCTGACCCTCGTGGTCAGCGCGGTGCCCGGGATCTGGCGCCGGGTGCGCCGCTCGGCGGCCTCCTGAACAGCCGGATCACTCCAGCACCCGGGACGCGCCGATCGGCAGGTCCCACAGGTGCTCTCGGGACAGCCCCGCCTTCTCCCAGGCCTCCCGGACCCGCGTCAGCGGCTCCAGGACCGGCTCCGCCGACAGCACGAACGTGCCCCAGTGCATGGGCGCCATCCGGCGCGCGCCGAGGTCGGCCGTCGCCCGCACCGCCTCCTCCGGGTTGCAGTGGACGTCGCGGAGCCACCATCGCGGGTCGTAGGCGCCGATCGGCATGAGCGCCAGGTCGATCCCCGGATAGCGAAGGCCGATCCGCTCGAACCAGTGTCCGTACCCTGTGTCCCCCGCGAAGTACACACGTCGTCCGTCGGACGCCGTCAGTATCCAGCCGCCCCACAGGGAACGGCAGGTGTCCGTCAGCGTGCGCTTGGACCAGTGGTGGGCGGGGACGAAGTCGAAGCGGACACCGTCGAGTTGGGCGCCCTCCCACCAGTCCAGCTCGGTGACACGGGTGAATCTGCGCCGACGGAACCACGGGGCGAGCCCGGCCGGTACGAACACCGGTGTCGTGGACGGGAGTCGGCGCAGGGTCGGGGCGTCCAGATGGTCGTAGTGGTTGTGGCTGATCACCACGGCGTCGATGCGCGGCAGGGCGTGCCAGTCGATGCCGACGGGGGTGATCCGGGCGGGCGTGCCGAGGATGCGCCGGGACCAGACCGGGTCGGTGAGGACGGTCAGCCCGCCGATGCGCACCACCCAACTGGCGTGCCCCGCCCAGGAGACGGCGATCGTGCGGGTGTCGGTCCGGGGCAGCGGCTGCGGCTCGTACGGCAGCAGCGGGACGTCCCTGAGACCCTCGGGCCCGGGCCGTACGGCGCCCTCGCGGGCGAAGCGGGCCAGGGCCTTGAGGCCGGGCAAGGGTGCGGTGAGCCGGTCGACGAAGGAACGGGGCCAGATACGGCGCTCGCCCAGCGGGCGGGGCTCGGCGAGCGGCGGGAGCGAGGCCGGCCCTCCGGGGACCGGGCTCAGCAGGGATGCGGGCACCGGCTCGCCCACGTTCTGGTACGCCGGGCTGGAGGTCGTGGGCGGCTCGGACTGCTGCGTCATCGAGGAGGCTCCCATCGCTGAGCGTCGTCGCGGAGATCGTCGAAGACCGATCCAAGGAGGTTCAACGCGCGGTGCAGATGCGGCAGTTCCAACGGCGTTCGGGACTGGAGGGACTGGTCGCGTTCCTCGGCGGTGGTGCCGAGGAGCGGGCCGGTGGGCAGACGGACGCGGAGCGCCGCCAGATCGTCCCCGAAGCGATGGCCGCCCGGCACGGGCATACCGAGCCGGGCGCTGAGGAAGTCCTCCAGTTCCTGGGCGTCTGTGACGTCGTGCGCGTCGAGCGCGGGGCGCAGCGGGTCGAGGTCGGCGTAGAGGTGGCGTCCGGCCTGCGGGGGTCTGGCGAGGGCGCCCGCGGAGACCACGCGCCGGTGCACGGCGTCGGCCACGCGCGTGTGCAGCGCGACAGCGGCGGCAAGGCGTCGGGTGATCTCGGGGGGCTCCTCCAGTGCGTACGCGGCCGCGGCGGCGACCGGGTCGGCGACATGGGCGCCGAGCGCGGTGAGCACGTCGAGGACACGGGCGCGCAGCCCGGCGCCGTCGGCGGTGGCCGGGAAGCGGGCGACGGCCGCGGGCCAGCCCGTCGGCAGAAAGGGGCCGGCGAGGTCGGTGACCACGATGACCCTTTCGGGCAGCATCTCGGCCGGGCTGAGCAGAACGGTGTCGTGCGGCCGGTGCACGGTGTCGCGCCAGGTCTCGTCGCTCACCAGGTGGAGCCCCTCCCCGGCAGCGGCCTCCATGGTCTCGTGCACCAGCTCGGGCGGTGCCACGGTGGCGGTGGGGTCGTCGGCGACGGCCAGCACCAGCAGCTGCGGGTCGCCGCCTTCCGCGCGGATCCTGCGCACGGTCTCCAACAGGGCGTACGGGTCGGGGACGCCGCCGCACTCGGCGGGTGTCGCCACCGGGAACACGGCCCGGCCGAGCGCTCTGACCTGGGGCACCCACCAGGCGGCACAGGGCCGTGGGACGAGTACGTCACCGCCGAGCGCGGCGGTGACGGCGAGGAGCAGGGAGGCGGCGCCGGGTGCGGCGGCCACTTCGTCGGGCCGGGCGGGCAGTCCGCGTCGCGCGAAGTAGCCGCAGGCGGCCTCGGGCAGCCCGGTCACTCCGCCGGTGGGCCGGGCGCCGTCATGGCCCGCGGCCCGGACGAGCGCGGTGGACAGCCCGGGCAGCAGGGGCAGCCCGTCGCCGGGCAGGGGCGGGCCGTAGCGGACGGGGCCGTGCCCTTCCGGATCCGTCCGCCGCATGCGTGCCTCCGCGCAGTCCGTGATGCCGGTCCCCGTCCCCGGCTCGCCGCGGGCATCCGTCGCCCGGCCGGCCATCCTCGTACACCTGTTCGCTAACGTGCCGGTTGTTCCCCTACGGTGCCGGTGGTGCCCCGGGGATCTGAGTACCCAGGCTTCCGGCCGATCATGGGTGTCCGGAGGGGGTTCACCGGATCACGGGTTCAGCCGTGCGCGGCCGCGGCGCGGCCAGACCCGGTGCAGGGCGGCGGCGAGCGCGCCCGCGATCAGGAGGCCTCCGATGACGAGCGCGGGGACGGAGGCGGCGTAGGAACCGCCCAAGCCCGCGTTCACCCCGTGCTGCGAACCGACGGCCGATCGCCCGTTGTTCTTCGTCTGCCCTCGCTGCCCTCGCTGTCCTTGCTGCTGCCCCGACCCGTTCTTCCGGGCCTCGCCCTGCCGGCCGCCCTGGCCTGACTGCTGCCGGCGCCCCTGACCGTTGCCGTGGGCCTGCTCCTGGCCCTGCTGACGCCCCCGACCGTCGCTGTAGGCCTGGTCCTGGCCCTGTCGGCGCCCCTGTCCCTCGTCCAGGGCCTGTTTCTGTCCTTGCTGCTGCCCCACCCCGTCCGGCTCGTCGTCCAGTTCCCCACCCGACTGCTGCCCGAACTGCTGCGCCTCGCCCTCGCCCGACTGCTGCCCGAACTGCTGCGCCTCGCCCTCGCCCGACTGCTGCCCGAACTGCTGCGCCTCGCCCTCGCCCGACTGCTGCCCGTACCGCTGCGCCTCGCCCCCACCCGGCTGCTGCCCGAACTGCTGCATCTGGCCCTCCCCCGGCCGCCTGGCCGGCCCCGACCCTTGCAGCTGACCCGGCCCGTCGTACCGGCCCTCGTCCGCCTGCCAACCCGGCCCGTCGTCCAGCTCCCCGCCCGGCTGCCGCCCGTACTGCTGCTGCACCTCGCCCCCGCCCGGCCGCCGCCCGAACTGCGGCACCTGGCCCTCGTCCGCTCCCGGCCGCCGCCCGAACTGCTGCTGCACCTCGCCGCCCCCCGGCCGTCTGCCCAGCCCCGACCCTTGCAGCTGACCCGACCCGTCGTACCGGCCCTCGTCCGCCTGCCAACCCGGCCCGTCGTCCAGCTCCCCGCCCGGCTGCCGCCCGTACTGCTGCTGCGTCTCGCCCTCCCCCCGCTGTCCGTACTGCTGTGCCGCGCCGTTCCCCGGCCGCCGCCCCGCCCCGTACTGCCTCCCGGGCCGCAGGCCCTGCTCCGACAGACCGTCCGGGTACTCCCCTTGCGGGCTCGGTCGGGTCTGGCCCTGCTGCCCCAGCTGGGTCCCCGGCTGCTGCCGGCCCAGCGGCTGTTCCCGGCCGTTCGCCGGGCGGGTGCCGTCACCGGTCTCCCGCGACGCGGTGTTCCACGGCCTCTCTCCGCCGGGGGACCGCGGGCACCGTCCGTTCTCGCCCCGCTGCCCGTCACGGCCCTCGGGGGCGCTGTCGTCGGCGTAGGCGGCCCCTACGGCCGCGATCCGTGCCATACCGCCGTGGCGTATGTCGGTGCCGACGCCGTCCTGGCCGGCCGTCGCGCCGGCGCGGTCGGACGCGTCGTAGCTGTCGGGGCCGTCGGGACTGTCGGGGCCGTCGGGACTGTCGGGACTGTCGGGGTCGTCGGGGCTGTCCGGGGCTTCTTCGCCGCCGTAATCGCCGTAGTCGTCAAGTCGGTCGGCCGGCTCGCAGGACACCCGGGCCCTGAGCGCGCGGCCGGGACCTATGGAGCGTGAGGTGAGGTCGCCGGAGGGGTAGGCGGAGGCGGCCGGGGTTATCGCGCCCAGGGCGACGGCGGGCGGACCGACCGCGCCGAGGGCGGCACCGGCCAGAGCGGTGGCGGACAGGACGCGGGCACTACGACGCATACGAACTCCTTCGGCGGGGGGTCTTGCGGGCACGGTCGCCGTGCCCTCGCAAGCCCATGACAGCCCGCCCGGCCCCGGCCCGCGCGCGGCCGTGCCCCATTCGCGCGACCGGGGCATCCGCGCGGGTGACACCCGCGCGCTTGCAGGCGGAGTGGCACCGGCGGGGTCCGCCCCTCGCCGGTGCCGCTCCGCCGCGTCCGCTGTGCCGCCGCCAGGCCTCCATGCGCCTGTGCCGCTTGTGTCGCTATGCCGCCGTGTCGCCGTGTCTCTATGCGGCGTCCTTCATGACCTGGTCCCTGAGCCGGTCGCAGCAGCGGCTGATCAGACGGGAGACGTGCATCTGGGAGATGCCGAGCCGCTCGGCGATGCTGCTCTGCGTCATGTCGTCGAAGAACCGCATGTAGAGGATGGCGCGTTCCCGTTCGGGCAGTGCCTGGAGCCGGGGCTTGACGGCCTCGCGGTCGACGACGGTGTCGAGCGCCGCGTCGGGCGCGCCCAGGGAGGCGCCGAGCGAGTACCCGTCCTCGCTGCCCGGCACCTCGGCGTCCAGCGACAGCGCGGTGAAGCTCTCCAGGGCCTCCAGGCCCTCCCGGACGTCCTCCTCACTCATCCCCGCGTGCTCGGCGATCTCGGGGATGGTGGGCCTGCGGCCCGAGATGGTGCCCGACAGGTCCTGGCAGGCGAACCGGACCCGATTGCGCAGGTCTTGGACGCGGCGCGGCACATGCAGGGTCCACATGTGGTCACGGAAGTGCCGCTTGATCTCTCCGGTGACGGTGGGGACGGCATAGCTCTCGAAGGCGTGACCGCGTTCCGGGTCGTACCGGTCGACGGCCTTGACGAGACCGAGCGCGGCGACCTGGCGCAGGTCGTCCAGGCTCTCGCCGCGGTTGCGGAACCGTACCGCGAGCCGATCGGCCATGGGCAGCCAGGCCTCGACGATCTCGTCGCGGAGCGTGTCGCGCTCAGGGCCTGCGGGGAGCGTGGCGAGCCTGCGGAAGGCCTCCGTGGTGTCGGGGGCGTCGTCGTGCGGGTGGTGCTTCACGCTCACTCGGTTGGGCATGGTGGATCGCAACTCCCTAGCTGGTGCCTTGGGTGGACGGTCAGCGTGGGAGGGCACCCGTGCCGGACGGGCACACCCGTGGCGGGTATCCACCGCTCCCACGGACGTGCCTCCTGTCCGAAGCACTGAGACAGCGCCTGCCCTGCCGCCTCCGCGGCAAACACCCGGGCGCCCCGGGTCACCCGGACGGCCCTCGGGCGACCGGCTGCCGACCGCCTGCCGGGATTCCGTGTCGATCGCGACCCACCGGGTACGCGACTGCCACCCCCGAACATCTGGAGGGAGTCATGCAGCGAGGCAGCGACCGGCTGAACGTCCACCGCGACGACGAGATGAAGCACGAACTGCAAGGACTGCTGCGGTCCGGTCACCCGACGCGGACCGAGGAGTGGCACGACCCCGAGCCGAGCGCCGACGACGATCCGGCGATCTGGGCCGGTCCGGTGGTTCCGGGCGCCGGGGGCTCGGTGGCCGACATGCGCTACGAGTTCGCCCGCATCCTGGGCCGTACGGCCTTCCCGGCGCGCCGGGACGACCTGATCGAGACCCTGCGCCGCCGGCACGCCCCGGACACGCTCGTCGACACCGTGGCGCGGCTTCCGCGCTCGGCACGCTATGCCAACGCCCAGCAGCTCGCCGAAGCCGTCGTCGAGGAGTGAGGCGGCGCGGTGAAGGCATGGGTCCCCGGCCGGACGGACGACCGGCGCCGGACGGGCGCCATGAGGTCAAGCCGCTTCCGCCGTGCGTGCAGTTGGCCGGGGCCGCGGTGCACGAGGCCGCGGAGCACGCGGAGGCGGAGAAAGGACAGTGAACATCGTGCGTATCGCGTTCCTGACCGCGCCCGAGGGTGTGGAGCAGGTCGAACTCACCGATCCCTGGAAGGCGGTGTCCGACGCCGGTCACCAGCCGGTTCTGGTGTCCACGAAGCCGGGTCACATCCAGGCGTTCAACCACCTCGACAAGGCGGACACCTTCCCGGTGGACGCGGTCGTCGACCAGGTGGGGGCCGAGTCCTTCGACGGGCTCGTGCTGCCGGGCGGCGTGGCCAATCCGGACTTTCTGCGGATGGACGAACGGGCCGTCGGGTTCGTCCGGTCCTTCTTCCAGCAGGGCCGCCCGGTCGCGGCGATCTGCCACGCGCCCTGGATCCTGGTCGAGGCGGATGTCGTACGCGGCCGGACGCTGACGTCGTGGCCGAGCCTGCGGACGGACATCACCAACGCCGGGGGCACCTGGGTGGACGAGCAGGTACGGCTGGACCAGGGCCAGAACAAGCTGATCACCAGCCGCAAGCCGGACGACCTGAAGGCGTTCGGCGAGGCGATCCTGACGGAGTTCGGCGGTCAGGAGCGGTGAGCGGGCGGGCCGGCGCGGGGCGCGGGCTCACCGCGCCGGTTCGGCTCCCGTGCACGGCCCGAGGTCGGCCGCTCCCCGCTCCCGTGCCCCGTTGCGGGTCCGGCTCGCCACGACCGGGCGACGGGGATGGCGGCGCAGGTACTCGCCCTCCAGCTGTGCCATGCGGTCGTTGTGGGCCCGCAGCGCGTCGTTCGAGCCGTGCAGCAGCGTGTCATGACGGGTGCGGTGGATCGTCTGCAGCTCCTTCATGAGCTGCTGGTCGGTCAGCCGGCCCGGGTCGACTCCGGTCATCGTGGTACCCCGCTCGTCGTGTTCCTCGGTGCGGTCCGGGTACCCGCCTGGAAAGGCACTACCCCGAGCGGTATCCGGGAGGGAGCCATGGATCTCGCATTCCTCCATCCACTGTACGAACATCCCGGCCCCTGGGCCTCCGCATACGTCGACACCTCCCGGCACACCGAGTCCACCGCCCATGAGCTCTCCCTGACCGCTCAGGCCCTCGCCCGGTGGCTGGCCGGACAGGGCGCGGACGAGCCCACGTGCCGGGCCGTGCGCGAGGCGGTCGAGGACCTGCGCCACTCGCCCGAACCGTACGGAAGGGCCATGTTCGCCCGTGCGGGGGAAGTGGTGCTGGATCCGCCTCTGGTCAGGGCCCCGCCCGGCTCCTCGGCCCACTGGACGCCGCTGCCGCACACCGCGCCGCTGCTGGAGCTGGCCGGGGAGGATCCGGTGTGCGTGGTGGCGTACATCGACCGCAAGGGCGCCGAATTCGAGCTGCGCGGGGCGCTGGGCAGCCGGGAGGCCGGACAGGTGACCGGTCAGCAGTGGCCCCTGCACCGCAGAAGCGCCGCGGACTGGTCGGTGCGCCACTTCCAGCTGCGGGTGGAGAACACCTGGGAGCACAACGCGGCCGAGATCGCGGACGCGCTCGCCGTCTGCGAGGAGGAGACCCGTGCCGACCTGGTGATCCTCGTCGGCGAGCAGCGCGAGCGCCATGCCGTACGGGAGCGGCTGCCGCGCCGGCTCAGGGACCGGGTGGCCGAGGCCCCGCACGGCGTGGGCAGCCGGCTGCTGGACGAGGACGTGGAGCGGATCCGCAGCGAGCATGTCCGTCGGCGGGCGGACGAGGAGCTGGAGCGGTTTCTGGCGGCCCTGGCACCGGACGAGGAGGGGCAGGAGCGGGCGGTCGAGGGGGTGCCCGCGGTCGTCGAGGCGGCACGCGAGCACCGGATCGACGAACTCCTGATCCGGCCGGGCGGCCCGGACACCCGTCGTGAGGTGTGGGTCGGCGAGGACCCGGACCAGCTCGCGATGCGCCGCAAGGACCTACGGGCGCTGGGCGAGCGGCACGCCTGGCCGGCCCGCGCGGACGACGCCCTGGTGCGCTCCGTGGTGGAGACGCGGGCCGAGGCCGTGTCCGTGACGGCGGCGACCGCGGACGAGGTGCCGACGGGCGGCGTGGGGGCGTTGCTGCGCTGGGCCTAGGCCCCTACCCCGCACGAACTCCCCCACACGCGTACTCACCCACGCGTAGGCCCTAGCGGGCCCGCTCCACCCGTCGTTCGTCCCACACCGGCTCCGGGGTCTCGCGGAGCCGGCCGTCGCTGCCGAAGACCAGATAGCGGTCGAACGCGCGCGCGAACCAACGGTCGTGAGTCACCGCGAGGACCGTGCCCTCGAACCCCTCCAGGCCCTTCTGGAGCGCCTCGGCGGACTCCAGGTCCAGGTTGTCCGTCGGCTCGTCGAGCAGCAGGGCGGTCACCCCCTGGAGTTCCAGCAGCAGGATCTGGAACCGGGCCTGCTGTCCGCCGGAGAGCCGGTCGAAGGTCTGCTCGGCCTGCGCGGTCAGCTCGTAGCGGCGCAGCCGGGACATGGCCGCTCCCCGGTCCTGGGAGTGTTCCCGCCACAGGATGTCGAGGAGAGTACGGCCCTCCAGCTCGGGGTGCGCGTGCGTCTGGGCGAAGTGCCCGGGCACGACGCGCGCCCCGAGCCGCCACTGTCCCTCATGGGCCACGTCGCCGCCCGCGAGGAGCCGCAGGAAGTGCGACTTCCCGGAGCCGTTGGAGCCGAGGACCGCGACGCGTTCGCCGTAGAAGACCTCCAGGTCGAAGGGTTTCATGAGGCCCGTCAGTTCGAGGTCCGCGCAGGTGACGGCCCGGACGCCGGTCCGGCCGCCCTTCAGCCGCATCCTGATGTCCTGCTCGCGCGGCGGCTCGGGCGGCGGCCCGGCCTCCTCGAACTTGCGCAGCCGGGTCTGGGCGGCCTGGTAGCGGGACGCCAGCTCATGGCTGACGGTCGCGGCCTGACGCAGGTTCAGGACCAGCTTCTTCAGCTGGGCGTGCTTCTCGTCCCAGCGTCTGCGCAACTCCTCGAAGCGGGCGAAGCGTTCCCGCCGGGCCTCGTCGTACGTGGCGAATCCGCCGCCGTGCAGCCAGGCGTCGGCGCCGGCGGGCCCCGGTTCCAGCGAGACGATCCGCTGTGCGGCGCGGGCCAGCAGTTCCCGGTCGTGGGAGACGAACAGCACGGTCTTACGAGTCTCGGCGAGCCTCTCCTCCAGCCATCGCTTCCCGGGGACGTCGAGGTAGTTGTCGGGCTCGTCGAGGAGCAGGACCTCGTCGGTGCCGCGCAGCAGCGCCTCCAGCACGAGCCGCTTCTGTTCGCCGCCGGAGAGGGTGCGGACCTGGCGCCACTGTGCCTTCTCGTACGGAATGCCGAGCGCCGCCATGGTGCACATGTCCCACAGCGTCTCCGCCTCGTAGCCGCGCACCTCGGCCCAGTCGGCGAGGGCCTGCGCGTACCGGAGCTGGGCGGCCTCGTCGTCGACGGTCATCACGGCGTGCTCGGCGGCGTCCACGGCGCGGGCGGCCTCGCGGACACGGGGCGGAGCGACCGAGACCAGCAGGTCCCGTACGGTCGTCTCGTCCCGTACGGACCCCACGAACTGGCGCATCACACCGAGCCCGCCGCTGGTGGTGACGGTCCCGCCGTGCGGCTTCAACTCACCGGAGAGCAGCCGCAGCAAGGTGGTCTTCCCGGCCCCGTTGGGCCCGACGAGCGCGACGACGGCGCCTTCGCCGACCCGGAAGGACACATCGCCGAGCAGTGCCCTCCCGTCCGGAAGGTAGTACTCGAGATGCGCTGCTTCCAGATGACCCATGCCGCGCATTGTGGGCGGCCGTGACGGGACCGGGCAACCCGATATCGCCCCGGGACTCCGCCCTGCCCCCTGTCTCCCCCTCGGCCCTTGTCTCCGCCGCGCACGGTTCGGCCCTTCGGGGGTATCCGCGCCCCATGACCCCAGATGTCGACCTCACCACCCGCCTGCCGGGCCCGCATCCGTTCCGTGACCGGTTCCTCGCCCTGGACTGCCGGCTGTTCCAGACCGTCGCCGCCCGGCACTGGCCCGGGGCCGACCCCCTGCTCCCCCGGCTGAGCCGCGCCGCCAACCACGGTGTCCTGTGGTTGGCCACGGCCGCGGCCCTCGCCGGCACCCGGAGCCCCCGCGCTCGCCGGGCCGCCGCTCGCGGAGTCGCCTCCCTCGCGTTGGCCTCGGCCACCATCAACACCGTCGGCAAGCGCTCGGTCCGTCGCCCCCGGCCCGTCCTGGACCCGGTACCGGCTGTCCGCCGACTGAAGCGCCAGCCGATCACCACGTCGTTCCCGTCGGGCCACGCGGCCTCGGCCGCCGCCTTCGCCGCGGGTGTCGCCCTGGAGTCGCGCGGCTGGGGCGCCGCGGTCGCGCCGCTCGCCACCGCCGTCGCCCTCTCCCGTGTCTACACCGGCGTCCACTTCCCGAGCGACGTCCTCACGGGTGCGGCCCTGGGCATGGGTGCCGCCTACGCCGTACGGGGCCTCGTGCCGACCCGCGATCCGGTGCCGCCGCCCGGCCGCCCGAGCGTGGGCGCTCCCGCGCTGCCGGACGGGGCGGGGCTCGTGGTCGTAGTGAACAAGGGTTCGGGAACCCCGGACCGCGTCCATGCCCTGCAGGACGCCCTTCCGGCCGCGGAGACGGTGGAGTGCGAGCCGGCCGATGTGCGCGACGGGTTGGAGAAGGCGGCCGCCCGCGCCCGTGTCCTCGGGGTGTGCGGCGGCGACGGCACGGTGAACGCGGCCGCCGAGGTCGCCCTGCGCCACGGCCTTCCGCTCGCGGTCCTGCCCGGCGGCACACTCAACCACTTCGCGCTCGACCTCGGCATCGAGGAGGTCCATGACGTGGTGCGGGCGCTCCGGCAGGGTGACGCGGTCCGCGTCGACGTGGGGCGGTTCTCCTCCGGCGGAACCCAGGGCTGTTTCCTCAACACCTTCAGTCTGGGGGTCTACCCGGACCTGGTGCGTCAGCGGGAGCGCTGGTCACCGCGGATCGGCGGCTGGCCGGCCGGCGTCCTCGCGGCCCTGCGTGTCCTGCGCGGCGACCACCATCCCCTGCGCGTCGAAGTGGGCGGCCGGACCCATCCGTTGTGGCTGCTGTTCGCGGGCAACGGCACCTACCACCGCAGGGGCCTCGCCCCCGGCCGCCGTCACGACCTGGCCGACGGGAAGCTGGACGTGCGGGTGGTGCACGGCGGCCGCCGTCCCGCCACCCGGCTGCTGACGGCCGCGTTCGCCGGCCCGCTGTCCCGCTCCCCCGCGCACTCGGCGGTCCGGGTGCGGCGTCTGCGCCTGGACGGCGTCGCCCCGGGCACCCTCCTCGCCTACGACGGTGAAGTCGCCGAGGCGGCGGGGGCGGTGACGCTCGAGAAGCTGCCCGAGGCGCTGACCGTCTACCGTCCGCTCCCCCTCCGCTGACCGGTCGGCCCACCGTTCCCCGTCTGTCCACATGTCCGTCCACATGTCCGTCCACATGATTGTCCACATTCCAAGACGCAGGTCTCATTATTCGGCATGAGCGCCTACGGTGATGCGTGCCGGCGGCCCACCGTCCCGTGGCGACACCCGCGGCGCGGTGGGCCGCCGACACCAGGGGAGTACGAGGAGAAGAGGACAGGCATGCCGAAGGAGACGGCCGTCTACACGCACGGCCACCACGAGTCCGTGCTGCGCTCGCACATCTGGCGAACCGCCGCCAACTCCGCGGCGTACCTGCTCGACTCGCTCAAGCCGCACATGCGGATCCTGGACATCGGCTGCGGCCCGGGCACCATCACCGCGGACCTGGCGGAACTGGTCCCCGACGGCCATGTCACCGGTGTCGACCACGCCCCGGGGATCCTGGAGCAGGCCCGCGCCACGGCCGCCGCCCGCGGCCTCACCAACGTCGACTTCACGGTCGCGGACGTGCACGCCCTGGACTACCCGGACCACACCTTCTGTGTGGTCCACGCACACCAGGTGCTCCAGCACGTGGGCGACCCGGTGCAGGCGCTGCGCGAGATGCACCGGGTCACCCGTCCGGGGGGTTTCATCGCCGTACGCGACGCCGACTACGCGGCGATGACCTGGTACCCGGCATCCGAGGGCCTGGACGACTGGCTGGACCTGTACCGGCGGGTCGCCCGTGCCAACGGGGGCGAGCCCGACGCCGGGCGGCGGCTGCGCTCATGGGCGTTGCAAGCCGGCCTCAGGGACATCAGGGCGACCTCCAGCACCTGGACCTTCGCCACACCGCAGGAGCGGGCCTGGTGGAGCGGGCTGTGGGCGGACCGCACCCTCGCCTCCGCCTACGCCGACCGCGCCACCGAGGGTGGTCACGCGACCGGCGAGCAGCTGACGGGCGTCTCCGAGGCCTGGCGGGAATGGGGTCGGCACGAGGACGGCTGGTTCGCCGTACTGCACGGGGAAATTCTGTGCCGAAAGGAGGTCTGATTCCCGGATTTCGGGAAACCCGGTGAGCAGGAGGTCACACTATGGTTCCCGTTCTACTGGTTCTTCTGCTGGCACTGATTCTCTTCGGCGTCGGATTCGCAGTCAAAGTCCTGTGGTGGATCGCGCTTGCGGTGCTCGTGATCTGGCTTCTGGGATTCCTGGTGCGCGGTACCACCGCGGCCGGAGGCAGGAGTCGATGGTACCGATGGTGACCGGCCGGAACAGAAGATCCGCCCGTTACCGGATCGCCGGGTGACATCCCGGCGATCACTCCCGGGGAAGCAGTGTCCCCAGCGGCCCGAGGTCCAGATTGAGGTCCTCGGGCCGCAGCCCGTACCGCTCCCGGAGTTCGGCCATCCGGTCCTCCAGCAGCATCAGGGTGAGCCCGATGCACTCCTCCTGCTCCTCGCTCAGCTCCCCGGTGTCGAACCGGCGCACCGCCTGCCGCTCCATGAGCTGGCGGAGCAGTTCGACGACGGTCAGCACGAGTTTCACCAGGTCCCGCTCCACCGTGTCGGGGTCGAGGTCGAGTCGGCTCTGTCGCTGGGTCACGGTTCCTCCACCCACGGCACGGACACCTGTTCGCCGACCGAGCTGATCAGCGCGTTCAGGTCGATGCGGACGAGGTCGACGTCCGCGATACGCAGAGTGAGGTCGCCCGTGATGACCACCCCGCCGGCCAGCAGCCGGTCCAGGAGGTCGACCAGGGCGACCTGTCGGTGTTCGAGAGCGGTCATGACCGGCTCCGTCCGTCGACGCCGCTGAAGGAGTACGCGGCCCAAGGCCCCGTCAGTTCCACGCGGACACCAGGAATTCCGCTCTCTTCGCGCTGCACTCTTTCCACGAACGCCTCCGAGGCCGAACGCGGCACCAGATAGGCGGCGTTGAGCACGTTACAGCCGGACACTCCGGAAAGCGCGGCATTCTGCGGGGAGTGGAGCAGGGAGTCCTCGGCGCACCCGGAAAGGGTGTCGTGCAGTCGGCGTGCGAACCTCTCGGTGTTTTCCCGCATTTCGTCCTGAGCATGGTGCTGCAGACGCCGCTGACGCAGGTAATCACGGCCCGAGGCCGCCTTCCGGGGCTCCGAGGTCCCCTGCGGGCCTTCCGTCCGTTCCTTCCGCTCCGCCTCCGCGTACACCTTGACGCCCCATTCCACCCGTCCGTCGAGCCGGTCCAACGCACGGTGGAAGTCGTCCTCGCGTTCCTCCAGCATCGCGCGTACGCCGCTGTCGTCCCGGAACACGGTGGCGAGCCGCAGCGGCAGGGGGGTCGTGACGGAGGTGAGCGCGTCGATGACGCCCTGGTGTGCGCGGGCGGTGCCGGTGAGCCAGTCCAGGTCCTCCAGATGGGCCCTGAGCGGTCCCTCGGCGAAGTCCTCCTCCGGGACCGTGCCGACGATGGCGATCAGGCTCCCGTGGGGCAGCTGCCGGGGCGGCACCCCCGCGACGCCCGTCGGGACGTCGGCCGACGCCTCGAAGGGGCGGCAGACGGCGTAGACATACCGCAGTCCGGTCATGACGCCTCCTCCTCGGTACGCGCCTCCTCCAGTGCGGCCAGCTGTGAGCGCAACTCGGCATTCTCCCGCATGAGTTCACTGTGCCGTGCGCCGGAGGACAGCGCCGGGTCGTTCTCCCACCAGTCGATGCCCATCTCCTTGGCTCGGTCGACGGAGGCGACGACCAAGCGGAGCTTGATGGTGAGCAGCTCGATGTCCAGCAGGTTGATCCGGATGTCACCCGCGATCACTACGCCCTTGTCGAGGACGCGTTCGAGGATGTCGGCCAGGTTGGCGCCGCCGTCGCGGGACGCGTAGGGATCGGGCAGTCGTCCGGGAGTGGTCATGAGCGGCCCCCTTCCCGCGGGTCCTCTACGTCTTCTGAGTCCTCTGCGTCCTCTGCGTCCTGTGCGTCCTCTGCGTCCTCTGCGTCCTCTGCGTCCCCTGCGTCTTCCAGGTCCGCCGGGTCGCCCGCGAACTCCGCGTCCACCAGTGCCTCCGGATCGTCGTCCGCGAACTCCGCGTCCACGGCGTCCTCCAGACGCTCCAGCAGATACGCCTCCGCGTCCTCCACGGTCCCGAAGTCCTCTACGCCCTCTGCCTCCTCTACGTCCGCCATGTCCTCATCCAAGGGATACGCGCGGGCGCCGCTTCGGGTGACGTGGCGGCCGACGGCCAGGGCGAGGCGGGCGAAGCCGGGGCTGTTGCCGTCGGCGACGTCCCGGAGTCTCAGGCTGAGTCCGCCGAGTCTGCGGCCCACGGCGGCGAGCAGGGGCCGGGCCCGCACCACCGCATACGCCCACGCCTCCGCCTTCAGCCGCTGAACGGCCGGGTCGGGGGTGGTCGCCGGGATGCGGGCCGCCAAGGGCTGCCTCGACCTGCCGCTCCTGCGCCCGAGGGCATAGGCGACACCCAGGGCAAGGCCGAGTTCCAGTCGGTTCATGACGCCGTACCGCCCGCTGGACCGGGACCACCGCGCTCCATGGCGATCTCCAGCCGGTCCAGCAGTTGGTCCTCCAGCCGGTCGAACTCCTGGTCGTCGATCTCGCCCGCCTCCAGTCGCTCTTCCAGGCGGGCCAGTTCGGCTCGTACGGCGGCCGGGTCGTAGTACTGACGCTCGGCCTCCGAGAGCACCTGTCTCACCGCCCAGAGGCTGCCCCGCACAGGTGCGAACGGCAGCAGCAGCACCTCTCCGATCAGCCCCATCGCTCACTCCGCGTCCGTCGCGGCGGCGGGCTCGGCCGGCCCGGGCTCCACGAAGCTGTACGGCGGCAGCGGGCCGTTGACCCGCACATCGAGATGCGGGTGGGCTTTGCGGACCTCCTCAACGGCGTTCAGGAACGCGGCGGAGGTGTCACGGTCCACCAGGAACGACACATTGGCCAGCCATCCCGTGGAGTCGGGACCCACACTCACGGCCTCGGCGGCGGGCTCCAGGGCGCTGTGCACCTGAGCGGCATCCTCGCTCTCACGGCCCTGCACCGCGGCCGCCACCATCTCGCCCAGACGCAACCGGTCCTCGTAACTGCCGCCGCCCGCCTTGCGGTTGGCCTCGGCGAGGGTGCGGATGTCCTGGTTCTCGGACATCACCCGGTGCAGCACGGCCTCCTGGTCGTGGCTGGCCTTGACGTTGTACTCGACCTTCCCGGCCAGTGTGTCCAGCCGCTCCAGGTAGTGTTCGACGCGCTGCGCGAGGACGCCGGTGACGGCGTCGTCGTCCGCCGCGACACTGCCGAACCTCATGGGCAGTACGGATCCGCCCACCGCCGCCTCGTTCAGCACGCTCTGGTGGGCGAGCAGATCACGGCGCTTGGGGCGCAGGCCCTCGGGCGCGTCACTGACGATCGCCGCCAGCTCGCCCCGGGTCAGAACGCGCACGGGACGGGCCGGTTCGCCGACCCCGCCCATGCCGCTGGGGAGCGAAGGGTGAGAGGCCGCGGCGATGCCGTAGACGTAGGTGCTCACTCCTGCTCCTCCTTCTTCTCCCGCGCGGCGGTGGACTTACGGGTCCGCGCGCGCGGCTGGCCCTCCTCGCGGGCCTGCCGGAAGGCGTCGGATATGGTCTCCGCGGCGCCGGAGAGCGCCCCCTTGGACTTGCCGCGCGCACCGGACTCGGTGATCTCACCGACCAGGTCGGGCAGTCCGGGACTCTTGTGCGGGCCGGACTCCAGGTCGAGCCGGTTGCACGCCTCGGCGAAGCGCAGATAGGTGTCGACACTGGCGACGACGACCCGTACGTCGATCTTCAGGATCTCGATGCCGACGAGGGAGACGCGGACGAACGCGTCGATGACGAGCCCTCGGTCGAGCACGAGTTCCAGGACGTCGTACAGGCCGCTGCTGCCGCCTCCTCCGGTCTGCTGTGCCGGGACAACGGTCATGGCGAACGGACCTCCTTACGGTCTCGGGAACGGGAACGGGAACGGGAACAGGAACAGGAAAGGGAACGGTTGGTGCGAGTCGTACGAGTGCGCGAGTGGTAGGAGTACGAGCCGCGAGTACGGTTGGGGGGTGCGAAGCGACGGTCCGTCAGGAGCGGCCGCCCGTACGGGCGTCGGCCCTCCCGCGTTCGTAGCGGCGCACGCGTCGATAGCCGGTCAGCTCGCCGTCCGTGGCGAGGTCCACCTCATAGCTCGCGAGCAGGCTCATGGTGTCGGGAACCCTGGCGAGTTCCAGGACCTCGATCTGCAGGGTCCATCCGTCCTGGGTGCGTTCGAAGGACGACACGGACTCGGCGGCCAGGCCCGTGAGCTCCGTGAACTGGGCGCGCGCCTGACGCAGCACCTCCATGGTGCTGGGCCGGCCGCCCGCCCGGGCGTCGTCGTCGGAAGAGTCGTGGTTCTTCGGTGTACGTGATGTGTTCGTCATGGCCACCTCTCCCCCCGTGTGGCCGCAACGGCGTTGGCCAAACCTGTGGGTCCCCGGTTCAGTCGCGCACTGCCCGCAGCCGCGGGGGGGCGGGACCGAGCGAGGGTGCGGCCACCGGGGCGCCCGGCAGGGCGCGGACCGTGCCTCAGCTCGTCGAGCAGCTCACCCGTCCCGGGTCCACCGCGTCGACCTGCCCAAGGAGGGCGGCACCGCCTGCGACGACACCGCCACCCCCGCCCACCTCGCCGACCAGGCCTCTCTGCCCCTGCACCGCCGGCTCTCCCGCGCCGACCGGCCCGAGCGGCCCGCCCGCACGGTCCGCGTGGCCGTCATCGCGCTCCTTCGGTCACGGCACCACCGCGTGTTCCACCAGCAGCCGGGCCACGGCGGCGATCGACTCCGCGTCGATGCCCGCGGCGTGCAGTTGTTCGGCGGGCGTCGCCGAGCCGGGCATCGTACGGACCGCGAGACGCACCAGCCGCGGTACGGGCCGCCCGTCGACGAAGGCGTCCAGGACGGCGTCGCCGAGACCGCCCTCCTCGCGGTGGTCCTCGACGGTCAGCAGGCATCCGGTGCGTTCGGCGGCCTCGCGCAGGGTGGCACGGTCGACGGGCTTGACCGAGTACAGATCGACGACCCGTACCCGGACGCCCTGCTCCGCGAGGGCGTCGGCGGCCTTGAGCGCCTCGTGGACGGTGACTCCCGCGGCCACCACGGTGAGCCGGTCCTCGGCGCTCGCGCGCAGCACCTTGCTGCCGCCGACCGGGAACTCCTCGGTGGGTCCGTAGATGACCGGCGTCTTCCCGCGGGAGGTGCGCAGATAGCGGACGCCCTCGAGGCCCGCCATGGCGGCGACCAGCTTGGCCGTCTGGTTGGCGTCGCACGGGTACAGGACGGTCGAGTCGTACACGGAGCGGAACATCGCGAGGTCCTCCAGGCCCATCTGGGAGGGCCCGTCCTCGCCGATGGCGCACCCGGCGTGCGAGCCCACGAGGTTGATGCCGGAGCCGCTGATGGCGGCCATCCGAACGAAGTCGTGGGCGCGGGTGAGGAACGCGGCGAACGTCGCCGCGTACGGCAGCCAGTCGCGCGCGGCCATGCCGACGGCGGCGGCGACCATCTGCTGTTCGGCGATGTAGCACTCGAAGTAGCGGTCGGGGTGCTCCTTGGCGAAGTACTCGGTGCGCGTGGAGTCGCCGACCTCGCCGTCCAGCGCGACGACGTCGCCGCGTGCGCTGCCGAGCGCGGCGAGCGCCTGGCCGTAGGCGTCCCGGGTGGGGACCTCGTCGCCGATCTCGTAGCGCGGCAGGTCCAGGTGTCCGCCCTGGACGGCGTGCAGCATCCGGGCGGTCGGCGGCGACTGGACCTCGATGAGCAGGTTCCGTACGCCGCCGAGTTCCTCGATCGCCTCCTCCGCGTCCGGCAGCGGCTTGCCGTGCAGTCCCTCGCGGTTCTCGACGGCGGCGACGCCCTTGCCCTTGAGGGTGCGGGCGAGGATCACGGTGGGCTGACCGGCGGTGGACTCGGCCTCGGCGTAGGCGCGGTCGATGGCCTCGACATCGTGCCCGTCGACCTCGATGGTGTGCCAGTCGAAGGCCTTGAACCGGCGCGCGTAGGCGTCGAGGTCGTGTCCGTGGCGGGTGGGTCCGCGCTGGCCCAGCCGGTTGACGTCGACGATCGCGACCAGATTGTCGAGATGCTCGTAGCCGGCGTGCTCGGCGGCCTCCCACACGGATCCCTCGGCCAGTTCGCTGTCCCCGCACAGCACCCAGACCCGGTATCCGGTGTGGTCGAGCCGCTTCCCGGCCAGGGCGATACCGACGCCGACGGGCAGCCCCTGGCCGAGGGAGCCGGTGGCCGTCTCGACCCAGGGCAGCCGACGGGGTGTGGGGTGCCCTTCGAGCCGGCTGCCGAGCTTGCGGAAGGTCAGCAGTTCGGTCTCGTTGATGGCTCCGGCGGCCCGGTACGCCGCGTACAGCAGGGGCGAGGCATGCCCCTTGGAGAGGACGAACCGGTCGTTGGCGGGATGGGCGGGGCGTTCGAAGTCGTAGCGGAAGTGCTTGGCCAGCAGAACCGCCATGAGGTCGGCGGCGGACATCGAGGAGGTCGGGTGCCCGGAGCTCGCCGCCGCGGCGGCGCGGACGCTGTCGACGCGCAGTTGCTGGGCGAGTTCGGTGAGTTGACGGGTGTTCAGTTCGGTGAGCTGGCGGGTATTCATGAGTCATCCTCCGTACCGGACTTTTCGGGACCTGCCGGCACTCGGGCCAGTTCGGGCGACGCGGTGTCGAGCGGCACGTTCCAGGAGCGGACGAGCCCCAACTGGACTTCCTGGCGCGGCAGTACGGTGTCCATGAGCCAGTCGGCGGCGACCCGGACGCGGTTGCCGGGCATCGCCGCCAGGTGGTAGCCCCGGGTGACGGCGCCCGCGAGCGGCCCGGACAGGGGGACGCCGAGCGGGTTGGCGGCGGCCTGGGCTCCGCCGAGGTCCACGACGAACCCCAGGTCGCGGTGGCGGTAGGGGCGCGGGCCGCCGAGGCCCAGCGAGGCGGCGACGTTGACGGCGGCGACCTTTCCCTGCCGCCAGGCGTGCTGCGCCGTCATCGGCGTGTACTGGCCGGGGTTGGCGAGATCGGGCACGGCGGCCGCGTCCCCGCAGGCGAACACATCGGGGTGGCCCGGCACCCGCAGATACGGGTCGACCAGCAGCCGGCCGCGCTCCAAGGTCCGTCCGAGGCTCTCGACGAGCGGATCGGGCCGTACGCCGACGCACCAGACCAGGGAGCGGGTGCCGACGAACTCCCCGTCCGTGAGCAGGACTCCGTCATGGGTCGCCTCCTTCACGGAGACTCCCATCCGCACATCGACGCCGCGTCGGCGCAGGCTCCGGTCGGCGGTGCGGGAGAGCCGCTCGTCCATCTCGGGCAGCACACGGGACGCGATGTCCAGCAGCAGCCAGCGGGGCCGCATGCCCGCGCGCAGCGGCTGCTTGCGCACCATCGCGTCGGTGAACATCTTGCCCTGCGCGGCGACTTCCGTCCCGGTGTAGCCGGCGCCGACCACCACGAAGGTGCAGCGGGAGGCGCAGTTCCTGGGATCGTCGGCCGCGGTGGCCAGCTCCATCTGGCGGATCACGTGGTCGCGCAGATAGAGGGCCTCGGGCAGGCCCCGGAAGCCGTGGGCGTTCTCGGCGACGCCGGGGATCGGCAGCAGTTTGTTGACGCTGCCGACGGCGAGCACCAGCCGGTCGTAGCCGAGGGTGCCGCCCTGCCCCTCGGGATCGGTGTAGTGCACGGTGCGCGCGTCGAGATCGATGCCGTCGGCCTCGCCGAGCACCAGACGGACATGGCGAAGGGTGCCGGAGAGGGAGACGGCGACGTGGCGCGGTTCCAGGATGCCCGCGGCGACCTGGGGCAGCAGGGGAAGATACAGAAAGTAGTCGGTCGGGTTCAGCAGGGTGATCTCGGCCCGGCTGCGGGTCAGCCGGGACAGGGTTCGGGCTGTCCGGTAGCCGGCGAATCCGGCACCGACGATGAGAATGCGAGGTCGACTCACGTTTCGCCTCCGGCGAGGTCGCGCGTTACGTCGTCTGCCTGCCGGGCGCACGAATGCCACCCGGAGAGACCTTCCGCGTTTCCCGGGCCAGGTCCCCCAAACCCGGCAGTCCCGGCGTTTCACCTCCGCTCTCGCGGTCACCAGCGCGGCACAGCTTGGTTCCCGGGTCGGGCTCCGGCGCGGTCGGGGGCGAAAGCCCGGTAAGGGTCGAAGACCCGGTCGGGGCCGAAAGTCCGGTCGGGACTGAAGCGGCGCACGGGGTCGAAGCGGCGTAGGGGGTCGAACTGGCGCACGGGGTCGAAGCAGCGTAGAGGGCCGACGCGGCATAGAGGGCCGATGCGGCGCACGGGGTCAGGCGCGGCGGCGCAGGGCTCCGGCGGTCACCGCGGCGCCGAGACTGCCGGCCAGCAGGCCCGCGCCGATCCTTCCGCGGTTGCGGGAGAGCCATTCCTCGCCACTGGTGGGCAGGGACTCCGCGTCGAAGCGCCCGTGCGCCCCGAAGTCGTGGCCGTGCGGGCCGTCCGCGGGCGCCCACAGGTTTCCCGCCCCGCCGTGTCCCGCCCTGCGCTGCCGCTCGTCCTGCCGCCTGTCCTGCCGTGTGTCCTGGGGCTCGTCCTGCTGTGCGTCGAAGCCGGTGCGCGCGAGGTAGCGGTCCAGCAGTCCGGGAGCCACCGCGTTGGCGATCAGTGTGGCCACCGTCGATCCGCCCACCCAGTACTCCCGGCGCCTGGGGTGCCCGGCCGCGTGCACGACCGCGCGTGCCGCCACCTCCGGCTGGTAGACGGGCGCCACCGGCCTGGCCCGTCGCGGCATCCGGCTCAGCGCCCAGTCGAACTGCGGGGTGTTCATGGCCGGCAGCTGCACCATCGTGGTCCTGACCCGCGACCGCTCGTGCAGCAGCTCGCATCGCAAGGACTCGTTGAACCCCTGGATGGCGTGCTTGGCACCGCAGTACGCCGACTGCAGCGGAATCCCCCGGTACGCCAGCGCCGAGCCGACCTGGACGATCGTCCCGTGGTTCGCGGGCAGCATGTGCCGCAGGGCGGCCCGGGTGCCGAACACACAGCCGAGGTAGGTCACTTCGGTGACCCGGCGGAACTCGTCCGGCGCGACGTCCGTGAACCGGGCGAAGACGCCGGCGAACGCGTTGTTGACCCAGACGTCGATGCGCCCGAACTCGTCGGCTACCTGTTGCGCGGCGTCTTCGACCGCCCTCGCGTCCGCGACGTCGACGGGCACGACCAGCGCCTCACCGCCGACGCGCCGCACCTCGTCCGCGGTCGCGGCGAGACCCGCGCGGCCCCGGGCGAGCAGGGCGACCCGGTCGCCCCGGGCGGCGAAGGCCACGGCCGTGGCCCGGCCCACGCCGCCGCTCGCGCCGGTGACCACGACTGCCCTGCGATGCCTGGTCAGGGCTCCCGGCCATGGCCTGCTCATCACTCACCGGATCCGGCGGTGGGACGCGTCGGGGCGCTCCTCCGGCACGGCCGGATCCGGGACGCCCGACAGCCGCGTACCCGCTCCCGGCGCCCCGGGTGCGGGGGGCGGCATCGGCGGGTACGGCATACCGAGCCCGCCCTGCGGCCCGGCGGGCGGCGCATCACCGACGAACCGGCCCTGGGCGCCACGGGCGCCGGCTCCGTGGTGGCCGCCGCCGGAGCGTGCGGTGCCGCGCAACAGGTAGGCGGCCACGCCCAGCACCGCCGCCATGATCAGCGCGGCGGCCCAGCCGGGCAGGCCGAGGGCCAGCGCCAGTCCTGCGGCGAGCGCCAGCGCGGCACCCGCGTACAGGCCCACGGCACCGGACGCGGCGTACAGCGCGGCCGTACGCCGCTGCTTGCGCGTCTGCTCGCGCAGCTCGTCACGCACGGCCTCACGGGCCACCTGTGCCAGCTCGTCGACCAGCTGTTTGTCCAGATGTTCCAGATGATCCAAGGGCTTCATGCCGGCCGGGTACCCGGGCCCGGGCGCGCATAACGCCCCGCGCCCCGGCACGCACACCCCCTGCTCCGCGGAAGAGGGGCCGGGATCCGACGGAAACGATCTCCCGGCCCGGGCGAGCCCAACTAGGCTCGTGCGCATGGAGATTCTGGGAGCCTCGCTGCGTATCTGCGTCGACGATCTGGAAACCGCGGTCCACTTCTACGAACGTCTGACGGACACCAGAGCCCTCCGTTTCGAGCGCGGCAGTGTGCAGGTCGCCGCGGTCGGCTGCTTCCTGCTGATGAGCGGCCCCGCGTACGAACTGGAACTGTTGCGCAAGGTGGCCGCGACGATCGCCGTCGAGGACGTCGACGAGGCCCACCGGGTGCTGACCGAACTCGGCGCCCGGGTCATCGCCGGCCCGGTCCCCACACCGGTGGGCCGCAATCTGATCGCGGCGCATCCGGACGGGGCGGTGTACGAGTACGTGGACCGCCGGCCACCCGCGTAGCGGCTCACGGCGCGGGCCGCATCCGGAAGTCGTAGTGCGCCGGAAGCGGCTCGTCGGTGATCAGCGCCCACAGCTCGTCGATCGCCCCGGCGCCCTCCCGCAGGTCCGCGACCTCGAATCCCTCGTCGAAGACGGCCCGCGCCGCCTCTCGGTCCCCCTCGGCGAGCAGCAGCCGGGCCTCGGTCAGCCGGAAGCGGCCGCGCTCACGTGTCACGGGGTGGAGGCGGTGCCACACGGACCGTGCGTCCCGGGTGCGGCCCACGGCCAGAGTCGCGTCTAGGGCCTCCCGGCCGAGTGCCGCGGTGACGGCCGTCCAGGTCTCGCCGTCGTCGCGCCGCTCCCGGCACAGGTCGTCGAAGGCCTCGGTGTACCGGTCGGCGGCGCGCTCATGGTGGCCGGCCTCCTGATCGGCCACCGCGAGACAGCGCAGCAACGGCCACTGGGACGGGGCGAGCGGCAGCGCGCGCTCCCAACTGCGCACCGCCTGCGCGCGGTCGCCCGCATGCCACTGGGCGACCCCGAGGTGATACTCCGTCAGCGGGCTTGCGGGCGCGGTCTCCAGCATGTCCCGCCAGTGCGGAGCCACCAGCGTCTCACCGGGCGGCCCGACCCGCCGCGGCTCGGGGAAGGAACCCGACCGGAGCAGCTCCAGCCAGGTCCCCTGCGCGTCACCGAGCGTCGCCTCCTCGAACGGGGTGCCCGGCAACTTGTCGCCCGAGCGCAGCACTTCCAGCGCGCCCCAGCCCGAGCCGACGGCGAGCACCTCACCGGGTTCGGCGTCGGCGCAGGGCCGCCACGCGGCGTAGGCGGCCTCGACGCGCTCGCGCGGCAGACAGGCTTCCAGGCGCTCCTCGGCCGCGCGTACGACGCCGGGCCACTCGCCCTCGCATTCGGCGCGCAGCGGCCCGTACGCCTCCAGCCACGCCACCTCGCTCTCCGCCTCCAGGCGTACGTGTTCCAGCTGGGTGCGGGCGAGCCCGGCCTGGATCTCGCAGTAGCCGCCGGTGCCCGGTTCGGTGAGCCACTGCTGCCAGCGGCGCCCGCCGGTGCCCGTGCCCCAGACGAACAGCTTCCGGCCGCGCAGCACATCGGTCGACGTCTGCACCAGTCCGTCGCCGTCCTCGCCGAGCGCGGCGATCCAGCGGCGCCGTGCGTCGGGCACCTCGTAGAAGTAGTCGGCGGGATGGACGCTGTTGGCGGGGTAGGTGCGGTCGACCCCGTCGTACGACGGCATCGGCACCCGGCGCAGTCGGCGCTCGTAGCCGAAGTGGTAGGCCTCCTCGGCGGGTGCGAGGACCCGGCACTCCTCGGGTACGGCGATGTTGGACCACCAGTAGAGCGGCACCGGCCGGTCGTGCGGATTGCGGATCCGGACGCCGACGTACAGGAAGTCGGAGCCTTCCGGCAGCCACAGGTCGACCTGGAAGGGCAGGTCGCGCAGGCGCTCCCACTCCCACAGACGCAGCATCTCCCCGCCGTCGGGCGCGGTGACGCGGGCCGCGTGCAGGGGCGAGCAGGACAGGGCGGTGTGGCCGGTGGCGCCGATGTTCCACTCGATGCCGCCGGAGAACCAGGCACCGTTGAGCGCGAAGCAGGCGGGCTGGAACACAGGGTTGCGGTAAAGGAGTTCACGGCCGGTCGGCTTGTGGAACAGCGAGGCGACACGTCCGCCGAGGCCGGGCAGAACGGTGGCGCGCAGCCGGTCGTTCTCGATCACGAGGGCGTCGAGCTCCCGGGATGCACGCCCTCTGCCATAGCCGTCCCGGACCCGCGCGGGCAGCAGGCTGCGCAGCGGCTCGTAGCCGATCTGGCGGGCCATGTCGCGCGGCAGGTCGTCCCTGTCCCGGTCCTCGATGCGGTGCATCTCGTCGAGCGGCCGCAGCGGGGGAAGCGGGTTGTCCGGCCCCAGCTCCGCGGCGGGCAGTGTCACTGCGTCACGTCGGATCGTCGTCACGATCGCCATGGAACCCGGCAGCCGGGAAGCTGACCAGGGGCTCTGCCGGTCAGGATTGCGCAAAAGCGGCCTCGCCGCCGCCACGACTCCGGCAGGAGCGGTGCTGACACCGCGCCGGCCGCCCCTCCCGCGAGGCGGCCGGGCGGGCTGCCTGCCGGGGGACTTGGGGGACTAGGGCGTGTTTCGAAAGTCCCGTCTGGCCCGCGACTCCCCCAGCCTGGCGGCTGGGAGGTGCCCCCAGGCACGGCACCTCGCCGCGTTGTCGG